>DORI01000042.1 GCA_003512365.1 Crocinitomicaceae bacterium
GCATTTCATCTGCTTCATCTAATGTTACGTAGCGAACTTGGCTTAATTGAACGACTTTTCGATTAATTAAATCTACAAGACGTCCTGGAGTAGCAACGATGATAGACGTTCCTTTTTTGATATCGGTAATTTGCCTTCTGATGTCTGTTCCACCGTAAACGGCAGTTATAGAACAATCTAAAAATTTTGCAAATGTTTCAAGATCTTTAGAGATTTGTAAACACAATTCTCTTGTCGGACATATTATTAGTCCTTGAGGTAATCTAGATTTAGTTTCAATGTTATTAATTAAAGGCAAACCAAAAGCGGCTGTCTTTCCTGTTCCGGTCTGCGCCAGACCGACAAAGTCGCAATCTTCCTGTAAAAGGTAAGGAATTGCTTGTTCCTGGATGGGGGTCGGTGCTTCAAAACCCAATTCTTTTAACGACTTCAGCACCTCTCGCCTCAATCCCAGCTCTTCAAATGTCATGTACTTATTTTAAAATTAGTTGCAAAGGTACGGATAATAAAAGGATTTCAATGAATTGGGTATTTTAGCGTTTTGTTAAGATTGAAAACATATGTTATCTTCGAATTTAAATGAATATTGTTTCAATATTTATAGCATTAATTTTTTAGTATAATGGATAACATAAAAAGATATTTAGGTCGAAAAAATTACAAACGAATTAAAGGGTGGTATCTTAGATTACTTAGTTTACCTTTTGGGAATAATTTGAATAAATTAGCTAGTATTTATAAGTCAGATAAATGGGGTAAGCACTTTTATACCAGCCATTACCAAAATCATTTCAGAAAATATAAATTTAAGAGGGTTAATCTTTTTGAAATCGGAGTAGGAGGCTATCATTTTCCCGATATTGGGGGGAATTCATTGCGAATGTGGAAAAGATATTTTCCTTTTGGTAAAATTTCTTCAATAGATATTTACGATAAAACATTTTTTCAAGAGTCTCGAATTAAAATTTTTCAAGGTAGCCAAACAGATGCGGTATTTTTAAATAATGTGATTGACGAAATAGGTTTTCCAGATATTATTATTGACGATGGAAGTCATATAAACAGTCATGTTATAGAAACTTTTCAAATTTTGTTCCCTCTTTTGAAGGAGGGAGGAATTTATGTAATCGAGGATACGGAAACATCCTATTGGCCAGATTATGGAGGTGATAGTGAAAATCTATCTAGTTCAAATACTACCATGAACTATTTTAAAAGTTTAGTAGATTGCTTAAATCACAAAGAATTTCTAATTAAAGACTATGAACCAACATACTACGATTTGAATATAATTTCTATTCATTTTTATCACAATTTAATTTTCATATTTAAAGGTTCAAATAATGAACCATCTGGAATTGATCCAACTAATGAAAAAAGTACCCTTGTAGATGAATTGTACATTTAATATTTTTTTAAGGAATTAAGCAATATAATTTAATATGTCAAAAATAATCATTTACGCCAGCGTAATTTTAACTTCCTTGTATTTGATCGGAAGTGTTCACTATGTAAATAATTGTGAATCAGAGCAATCAAAAGCAAAGAGTGCTCTTGAGGAAAGAGCAAAAATTCTGGACTACAGCGATAGATTACTCAATTTACAAGAATGGTTAACAGAGGTTGAATACCAGAAGAAAAAAGAAAAGATTGCGCTCTTGGAAATAGAAGCGAAGTCTCATCAAAGCATTGCCAACGAGAATGCAATTGTATTTCTACTAATTAGTCTTTTATATGCAGTTGTATTGCTATTTTTATTTGGAAAGAAACATCGAATTTTCGCTCTTTTTCTTTCTGCAGCATTTATCGGGATAACTTTTTTACTACAAGGAATTTTTAATCCTATGATGCAATTAGAAGCGTACAAAACAGACCTTACTGTTAAGGCTCAAATTACCCCAATCAATACACCTGAATATGACCGCGGAAAGGAGCTCTTAGATTCAATGAATCAAAGTGTCACCAATAAAATTGATTCAATTTTGACCTCTCTTTCGAGTGGCGTTGAGAGTTTGGATGGCAAAATAAATAATTTAAAAGATAATCTGAATTCGTCTGCTGAATTGGTTAAGAATATTCCGATGGTAGGGGAATCGTCTGCGGAGAAATTAAAAAGTTTATCTTCAGCATTGCCTGTTGCTAAACCTATGCTTGTTCCTTATTTGAGTGTTTTAAGAGAACAAATGGTGAGTATCAAAAAAACATTCAGAGATTCTCTAGTTGCCATGAGCGATCGATATGCCTCAGAAACTTATGGTATTAATAAGGTATTTCCTGAGAAAACATATTTTTATTTTCAACAGAAAAGTGTTGTTGATGTGATAAAAAATCTATGGAATGAAGATAATTACATAGTTGCGGTAGCATTAGCTTTATTCAGTATAATCATTCCATTCGTAAAGCTGGTAATTAGTTTCTTATTGTTGTTAATCAAAAAGGCAGATCGCTATTTTCCACAAAAACTTTTAACCGGTATTTCTAAATGGAGTATGGCGGATGTTTTTGTTGCTTCCTCGTTTCTAACCTATATGAGTTTCTCTAATCTTCAGGTGGGAGTTGAAATTGAAGCAAACGTATGTTTTGGTCTATATTTTTTCTTGGCGTATGCTGTTTTATCTATTGTATTAAGTTTACTCATAAAAAAGGCAATAGCTCATCGAGAAAAGATTTGGCATTCAGGTGTAAGTAACTAATTATTGAATCCTGATAAACTAAAAGAAACTTTTTCTATTTTTGGCGAAATAAAAACACGTATGAGTTTAAAAGGTATAATTGCAATTTCGGGGAGACCGGGTATTTTTAAAGTAGTAGCACAAGGAAAGAATAATGTAATCGTTGAGTCAATGTTGGATAAGAAGAGATTTCCAGCTTATGCCTCTGAGCGAATTTCAACACTTGAGGACATTAGCGTCTTTACCTACGAAGAAGATGTTAAGCTTACCGATGTTTTTAAAACAATGCAAGACAAATACCAGGGTTCTAAAGCAATTTCCCACAAGGAAGACATGCCTGTATTAGAAAAGGAACTTCGTTCTTTTCTCCCTAATTACGATGAAAATCGTGTTTATACATCTGATATTCGGAAGTTGTTTCAATGGTATAATTTACTTCATGACGCTAATCTTTTGGTAGACGATAGTCAAGAAACGGAAACTGCCTCTACTGATAAAAAAGAAGCAAAGGAGGTAAAAGCTCCGAAGGCAGAGAAAAAGAAAGCACCAACTCCAGGAAAAGATGTTGTGGCCAAAGCACCTAAATCGGCTTCTGTAAAAAAAGCGGCTCCTGTTAAAACAGGAAGTTCTCGAGGAAAATAGCAAGAATATGCACATTGAAAAGCCAAAACGCACGTTTGTTGCGGAAGATTGTAGTGTCCAAAATTGGGATTCTATCAAAGAATATTTTGAATCACTAGAAGATAGAGTGATTATCGATGAAACCAGTGCAGAATGCTGGTTATCCGACAGGAGTGAATTAGATGCTTTTCTAGAAGAAGACCTAGCTTGGCGTTACATTCGTATGTCAATTGACACAAACGATAAGGCAAGAGTGGATGCTTATACTGCATTTGTTTCTGAAATCCAACCTAAAATAGCTCCTTTTGAAGATTCGTTGAATAGAAAAATGGTGGCTAACGCGTACATAATGAAGAGATCTGAAGATCCCGCTTATGCCATTTATTTTCGTTCTATCGCTTCGGCATTATCTATTTTCAGGGAAGAAAATATACCCATCGAGGCGTATCTGAATGAAAAAGCGCAAGAATTTGGATCAATCAGTGCAGCTCAAACAATAGAGCACGAAGGTAAAACACTTACCATGCAACAAGCGAGTCAATTTTTGAAAGATCCTAAGGAAGAAATTCGACAAGCTGTATATGAAAGAATGGTGGAGCGAAGACGACAAGACATCGGCAATTTAAATGACTTGTTTTCTGACCTTATTGAAAAACGCAATCAATTAGCGCAAAATGCTGGTTTTGAAAACTTTAGAGATTACAAGTTTGTTTCTATGGGGCGTTTCGACTATTCAAAGGAAGATTGCTTTGCTTTTCATGAAGCTATTAAAAAGGAGGTTGTCCCTCTCGTGAAAGAAATTCAGCAGAGAAAGTTGAATCAATTGGGTAA
>DORI01000168.1 GCA_003512365.1 Crocinitomicaceae bacterium
TCAAAATAAAATTCTTTTGGATGGTATGACGATATATAATCCGTTCCACTCCATTGGTTTTTATTCAATTTTTGAAACAGAGTTGGTTAAAAATGTGGACATCTTTACCGGTGGTTTCGAATCGAAATACGGTGGTAGGATATCATCGGTTATGGATATCACTTACCGTGATGGAAATCGTCAAAAAGTTGAAGGTAAAGTTTCAACCTCACCGTTTTTAGCAAAAATGGTTTTGGAAGGTCCATTGGGAAAAAAAATAGGAACATCACCAAGAACAGGGTCTTACATCTTTTCTGCCAAACACAGTTTATTAGATTACACCTCTAAGTCACTTTATCCTGGGATAAATCAAGGGAACGGATTGCCTTTCAATTTTACAGATTTATACGGAAAAGTGACCTTAAATTCTTCTGATGGCTCAAAGATTAGTGCATTTGCGTTTTACAATACAGACTCTGTTAACTACAGTGTAGCAGATTTAAATTGGCAAGCAGCCGGAGGAGGAGTTAACTTTTTAATGGTTCCAGTAGGCTCTCCGATTTTTATTCGCGGTCATGTTAACGGAAGCAGCTTTTCTACAACTTTCCAAGAAACGGGAGCTGAACCCAGAACATCAAGTATCGGAGGTTTCGACCTTGGATTCGATTTTAGTTACTTCCTGAAAAACGAAGGGGAAATGAATTACGGATTCAATTTTAACGGCTTCAATACCAATTTTACCACTTACAACGAATTACAACGCAAAATTGAAGCAGTAAACTTTACTACGGAAATCGGAGCTTACATTAATTTTCGAAAAATATGGTTGCGATGGGTGCTTCAACCAGGTCTTAGAACCCAAGTTTATGCCTCCTTGGGTACTGTCTCGATTGAACCAAGGATAGCTGTAAAGTATAATGTTAACGAAAAGTTTAGATTGAAATTATCGGGAGGTAGATTCTCTCAAAATTTCACATCAGCAAGCTCTGATAAGGACATTGTTAATTTATTTAATGGACTACTATCCGCGCCAACTAATGTTCAAGAAAATTTTGTGAATGAATTTCAACAAGTGAAAAACACAAAAAACGGTTTGCAATATTCATGGCATGCAATTCTCGGTGGGGAGTATGACCTAAGTAGAAATATTTCCCTCAATGTTGAAGGTTATTACAAATACTTTTCACAGCTGAGCAATATAAATCAAAACAAGCTTTACGACGATATCGCTCAATTTGCTACGGTAGATGATGTATTTAAGAAGGACTTTATTTTGGAGTCCGGTCAATCTTATGGTGTGGACTTGTTAATTAAGTATAATAAAGACAGACTATTCCTCTGGGGTACATATTCTTTGAGTAAATCAACACGTTGGGATGGTTTTATTTCTTATTTCCCAGTTTTCGATCGTCGACACAACGTAAATATGGTAGGATCTTACTTATTGGGTAAAGATAAAACGTATGAAGTTAGTGTGCGTTGGAATTTAGGTTCAGGATTGCCTTTTACTCCAACGGCAGGTTACTACCAACTCATTAATTTCCAAGGAGGTGTAACCACAGATTATGTAAACGAAAATCCAGAGAATGTTACAACATTACTTGGTGATTTCAATAGTAAAAGATTGCCTTATTACCATAGATTGGATATCACTGCTAAAAAGAGGATAAAATTTAAGAATAAATCGGAAATGGAACTTATTTTAAGCGTTACGAATGTTTACAATAGAAACAACATTTTTTATGTAAATCGAGTGACAGGTGAGGAGATATATCAGTTTCCTATATTGCCAAGTTTCGGGTTGAATTATAAGTTTTAGATAAATGGCAAAAATCGTTGGGTTTCGCGCAATAAGACCTACTCGAGATAAGGTGCATTTGGTTGCAACACGGCCATATTATACCTATAAAAGCAATGTGTTAAAAGCGAAGCTTGAAGATAATCCCTTTACATTTTTACATATCATTAACCCTGAATTTGGTAAGGCAAACAAAACAAAACCGAATTCAAATGAACGATTCTTACATGTTAAGGAGCAATTCAATAGATTTTTAGATGAAGGAATTTTAAAGCAAGATAAGGAAGACATTCTTTATATTTACAGGCAAACTAAAGGAGATTTTTCCTGTATTGGAGTCATTGCAGGATCGAGCATAGCGGAGTATGATGCTGGCCAAATTAAAAAACACGAGGCAACTTTGACATCTCGAGAGGAAATGTTCACTCGCTATTTGGAAATTGTTGGATTTAATGCTGAACCTGTATTATTGACATACCAAAACAATGATGATATAGCGCAATTTTTGCGCAAAAAAACGAATGACAGACCTGAATATGAATTTTCAACTACTGATAAAGTCAAACACGAATTATGGTGTTTAGCTACAACAGAATCAGATGATTTGATACAAAAATTTTCTTCTATAGACGCTACTTACATAGCAGATGGACACCATAGAAGCGCCTCTTCCGCGCGCTTGCATCACCTGAGAGATAAAGAAAGTATGAACAGTTCAACCTCGTATTTTCTCAGCTTTTTAGTACAAGAAAATCAAATCGAAATAATTGAATTTAATCGATTGGTCAAAACATTAAATCACCTCTCTGAAGAAGAGTTTTTATTGAAGTTAAGCATGGTAGGGGAGTTGATTCCAATGAATGAAATTAGAAATCCAAGCAAAGAACATGAAATTGTCGTTGTTTTGAAAAATAAGGCGTTTTCGTTTTTTCCTTTACCTAAATTCATCGATCTACATCATCCTGTAAATTCCCTTGATCCAGAAATACTAACGCAGTTAATTCTCTCTCCAATTCTAGGAATCCATGATTTAAAGACGAGCGAAGAACTTGTTTTTAGTCCTGGAATTGAGTCAATTGATTCAGTGGTGGAGAAAATTAACAGTGAGAAATATGCAGTTGGTTTTCTATTATATCCATTGAGTATTCAACAAGTGAAAAGGGTAGCTGATAATGGTATGAATATGCCTCCAAAATCAACTTGGGTAGAACCTAAGCTTAGAAGTGGGTTAACGATTTATCCAATAGACTAATGATTTCAGAAAATCTAGTTGAAGTTCTTAAAGAAATCCCAAACAATGTTACGTTAGTTGCTGTAAGTAAAACCAAGCCCATTGAGGCCATTGAAGAAGCGTATTTGGCTGGTCAGCGACATTTTGGTGAAAATAAAGTTCAGGAATTAGTCGCAAAACATGAAAAATTACCAAAGGACATTAATTGGCATTTAATAGGTCATTTACAGACAAATAAAGTCAAATATGTGGCACCATTTGTTCACCTCATACATGCCGTGGATAGTGAAAAACTATTGATTGAAATTGATAAACAAGCCCATAAAAACAATAGAATTATTGACGTACTTCTTCAATTTCATATTGCACAAGAAGATACAAAGTTTGGTTTGTCGATGGGCGAATGCAAGCTTTTATTAAAAAATAGCAGATCATTTCTAAATACCAGAATAGTAGGCGTCATGGGTATGGCTTCATTCGTAGANNTCCGAAATGAATTTAAGACGCTTTGCAACATATTTAACGAATTAAAATCTGAGTATTTCGGCGACGTACCCTATTTTTCTACAATTTCAATGGGGATGAGTGGGGATTTTTCTCTTGCGATTGAAGAAGGCAGTACAATGGTGAGAGTTGGCAGTGCCATTTTTGGACATCGTTAAATTAAGTTTCGAAGAGTACATTTTTGTTTCCCGAAAGGAATGTGAAATATTTTT
>DORI01000057.1:0-1379 GCA_003512365.1 Crocinitomicaceae bacterium
TCGACAAGATCGTTGTATTTACGGGGCATGTGTCCTTAATTCGTTAGGTTTGATTAATTATTTCCTTTGATACCAAGGTTAAGCGTAAAAGGAATTACTATTGCAGCAATAACCTTGCTTCTGTTTCTTTCTTGTTATGAGGTTTTTCAATTAAATGACTTGTATACCCAAAAGAAGGAGCAATTGGAGGAGGATTTATCCAAGACGATTANNTTATGAAAGGGAATATGAAAACCGGAAGTTAAATCAAAAAGAATATAAAGATTTTAAAGCTCAATACCGTAAGATTCTTGAAAACGAATTTGAGGGATTATTAACGGGACGCCAACAAGTTTCTATCCGGGACACCACCATATTTGTTAACGGTAAGGAGGAATCTTATCTCGTAATAAATGGCGTAGCGAGTGATTCCATAACAGGGGTCAGTACCCAACAAATAACGTACATAAAAGATATCCGCCAACTCAAAGCCTTCGTCAAAAAGACACAACAAAAGCCTATTAATAATGAAAATATTACTGTTCATTTAAATCAACAATTGTTGCAACATATTTTAAAGAAAGCGAAATTCATGAATTTGTTGATGCTTCAGGCTTTTAAAGAAAATGTGTATAAGTCACCGCAGGAAAGAGTAAATGTAGCAGAATTAGATACGCTATTGATTACGGAATTAACCAAGGCAAAATTACCTAAATCATATAAGTTTAGGGTATTGAACGAACGTTTTGAACCACTAAAGATGAAAACAAATTGTAATCGCATGGTTTCGAACAGCATTAATCCAGCTATAAGGACGGTGCTATTCCCAACGGACAAATTCAATGAAAAACTGTACATCGAGGTGAAATTTCCATATAAAAGCCTATTTGTACTTCAACAAATGAAACCCTATTTTATCCTAACAGGATTATTAGGCATTTTAATAATCGTAATTTTTTATTTCTTGATTCGCACCATTAGAGTACAAACTGATATTAATAATATTAAGGCGGCTTTTATTTCAAATATGACCCATGAGTTTAAGACGCCAATTTCTACCATCTCATTAGCTTGTGAGGCCCTCACCGACAAAGACGTGGTTTCTCATTCAACAACCAAAGAGATTTCGCCATACGTGGCAATGATAAGTGAAGAAAATCAACGCTTGGGAGCACTCGTAGAAGGAATATTACAAAATGCCATTGGGTCGAGCTTATCCATTTCTCTCCATTTTGAATTTTTGGACTTATTAAAAATACTTCAGGAACAAATAAGAATTCAAAAATTTAAATTGAAAAAAGAGGCCAACATAGAACTGAAAGTATTGGGAACGCCATCGGAAATTAAAGCAGATAAGATACATACTACCAATTTATTGGTCAATTTAATTGAAAACGCAG
>DORI01000057.1:1418-3661 GCA_003512365.1 Crocinitomicaceae bacterium
CAATAAAGAAGTAAAAGTTATCGTTAAAGACAATGGAATTGGAATGGCGAAAGAACATTTACCCAGAATATTTGATCGTTTTTATAGGATTCCTACTGGAAATGTTCATGATGTAAAAGGGTATGGGTTGGGATTGAGTTACGTTAAATCCATTGCCGAAGCACATGGCTGGAAGATAAACGTTAAAAGCGAAGAAGGAGTAGGTACCATTTTTGAATTAATAATTGACAAAGCAACGAACAATGAAAATACTAATCGCTGAAGATGATGATAATTTAGGGTTTTTACTTACTACCTTTCTAAAAGCAAAAGGATACGATGTAATTCATGCAAATAACGGTATAAGCGCATTAAAGGAATATAGAGATAATCCATCTCGTTTTCATTTTGTGATATTAGATGTCATGATGCCAGAACTAGATGGTTTTTCCGTTGCCAAAGAACTTAGATTACTCGACAATAAAATCCCTATTTTGTTTTTAACGGCCAAAAGTCTTGAAACAGACAAACTAAAAGGATTCGAAATTGGTGCTGACGACTATTTAATAAAACCTTTTGTTATGGAAGAATTGCTTGCACGCATAAAAGCTATTCTTAGAAGAACAGATACTGTAGAACAAATCGATGAGATTATTATAGGTCAATTGAAATTTAATCCTGCCCAAAATCTTTTATTTTTGAAAGGAGGGGCGGCTAAGCTTACCACCAAAGAAAATGCTTTGCTGAACATACTCGCAAGAAATATTAATCAAGTAGTGGATAGACAGGCGGCTTTAAGAACAATATGGGGCGATGATAGCTATTTTAACGGGAGAAGTATGGATGTTTACATTGCGAAACTTAGAAAACTTCTAAATGATGACCCCAATATAGAAATACTGAATGTTCATGGCGTTGGATTTAAGTTAATTGTGAAATAGCATACCTTTGCGCATGCAAAAGCGCTTTTTATCCAGTTTATTAATTTCGCTTTTTCTTAATTTTCTTATAAAGCCTATTTCGGTTTTAGTAATTGATGCAGGGGTGCAAAGAGCTCTTGGAAATGTGATATATGGAAAATATTTCACTTTACTTTCACTTACGATAATATTCAATGTGTTTCTAGACCTTGGAATAAATAATTACACTGTAAGGAATATCGCTCAAGATGAGAGTAGAATAACGCACCATTTAAATAATATTATTGGATTGAGGTTGCTTTTGTTTCTATGTTACTCGATCTTAATATGTTGTTTTGCCTACGGATTTAATTTGGTAAATCATTATGATACCATCTTGATGTACCTTATAATAAATCAATTTTTGGTGCAATCTATTGCCTTATTAAGGAGTGTAATTAGTGGTCAGCATCGCTTCTATGTGGACGCCACGCTATCTGTATTGGATCGAGCCTTGCTTATCATAATGGTAGGCTGGGCATTTATATACCAAAGAAATTGGATTACCATTGAGTATTTTGTTCTCGTTCAAACGTTTAGTTATGCAATAACTTTGTTGTGTTCAATCTTAAGCATAAAATCTCCCCTTTTTCGTCCGGTTTTAAGAATTAATTGGAAATATGTCAAAGAGGTTCTAAAGCATAGCCTTCCCTTTGCTCTTCTCATACTGCTTATGTTTATATATAACCGTTCTGATGTTATCCTAATAAGAATGTTGTCTAGGCAAGGTGATATGGAGGCCGGAATTTATGCCCAAAGTTTTAGGCTATACGATGCTTTATTTATGGTGGGGATGATTTTTACAGGGTTACTTTTCCCTATGTTTAGCCGCATGTTGCATAAAAAGGACCCGCAAATTGTGGAATTAATTACCATGTCACAAAAATGGCTTATTGGTGGAGTATTGGCGATCGTATTCGTGGTTAACGAAAATGCGACGCATCTCCTTTCATTTTTATACGGAAATCATGCTTCGCCATCATCAAGTATCATTCTCAAGGGATTAATGATCGCTTACTTGGCTATGAGCCTTAACTTTATATATGGCACCCTTCTCACGGCAAATGGAAGCCTTTCGTTGCTAATTAAAATTTCGGCCTACTCGGTGTTAATATCGCTGCTTTTCAACCTTTTTTTAATACCACAACACGGGGCGACAGGGGCAGTAGTAACGGCGATAATTGTGCAATTATTCGTGTCTACTATGCTGGTTTATTATGCCTTAAGAATTATTCCAATAACGTTCAGGAAAAACGCGTTTAATCCTTTAATTCTCTATTCTATTATTTTACTTATTGCTCACTT
>DORI01000258.1 GCA_003512365.1 Crocinitomicaceae bacterium
TGCAAATTCTAAGAGAAAGAGAAAACGCATTAAAAAGGTGGAGGTTAATCCAACCGCCAATCAACAAGCGGGAAATAAATTTAATAAAGGTCCAAAAGTTGAAAAACAAGAAGTTTCTGAACGAGATATTCAAAAAGAAATCAAG
This sequence comes from Crocinitomicaceae bacterium, assembly GCA_003512365.1. Lineage (GTDB taxonomy): Bacteria > Bacteroidota > Bacteroidia > Flavobacteriales_D > Crocinitomicaceae > UBA952. The sequence goes on from DORI01000258.1 coordinate 146, forward strand.
GAAACACTTGCGCGACTATCAAATCAAGGTTCTAAATCGAAAGCTTCAAAAAATAGAAGATCAAAACGTGATTTAGTTGCTCAACGTCGTCAAGAAGAATTAGAACAAGCTGAACTTGAAGATAAAATCTTGAAATTGACGGAATTTGTTACCGTTTCAGAGTTGGCGTCTATGATGAATGTAGCACCAACCCAGGTAATCTCCGTATGTATGTCGCTTGGTATTTTCGCGTCTATCAATCAAAGATTAGATGCCGAAACCATTCAAATTGTTGCGGACGAATTTGGATACGAAACACAATTTGTAAGTGCCGAAGTCCAAGAATCTATTCAACTTGTTGAGGATAGTGAAGAAGATTTGATCCCAAGACCACCAATCATTACGGTTATGGGTCACGTTGACCATGGTAAAACATCTCTTCTTGATAAAATCCGAAATGCAAATGTAACAGAAGGAGAAGCAGGAGGAATTACACAGCACATCGGAGCATATTCGGTAACATTGAAAGACGGTAGAAAAATGACCTTCTTGGATACACCAGGTCACGAGGCATTTACGGCCATGCGTGCCAGAGGTGCTCAAGTAACGGACGTTGCCATCATTATTGTGGCGGCAGATGACGACGTGATGCCTCAAACTAAGGAAGCAATTTCTCACGCACAAGCTGCAAATGTTCCAATGATTTTTGCAATCAATAAAATCGACAAACCGGGAGCAAATGCTGACCGCATTCGCGAACAACTTTCCGCAATGAATATTCTAGTGGAAGATTGGGGTGGAAAATACCAAAGTCAGGAGATCTCGGCAAAACAAAACTTAAACATTGATTTGCTACTCGACAAAGTACTATTGGAAGCAGAAATTTTAGATTTGAAAGCCAATCCAAATAAAAATGCACTCGGAACAGTTATAGAATCTTCCTTAGATAAAGGAAAGGGATTCGTAACAAACATGTTGGTAGAGGCAGGAACTATGAGGGTGGGAGATGTCATCCTTGTTGGAAGACACTACGGTCGCGTACGTGCAATGCACGATGAGCATGGAAAAGCCTTAAAAGAGGCAGGACCAGCTCAACCTGTTTCAGTTCTTGGTATCAACGGTGCGCCAAATGCGGGAGACAAATTCAATGTGTTAAACGATGAAAAAGAAGCGAAGTCTATTGCTCAGAAAAGAGAACAACTTTACAGAGAGCAAGGTTTACGCACTAACAAACACATTACATTGGATGAGATCGGTCGCCGTCTAGCTATTGGAGACTTTAAAGAACTTAACGTAATTGTGAAAGGTGATGTGGATGGTTCAATTGAAGCGCTATCTGATGCTTTGTTAAACCTTTCTACGGAAGAAATTCAAGTGAATATTATTCACAAAGGAGTTGGAGCTATCACAGAAGCCGATGTCAATTTAGCCTCAGCTTCGGATGCGATTATCATAGGTTTCCAAGTTAGACCTTCACAAAGTGCGAGAAAACTAGCGGAAAATGAACAAATTGATATTCGTCTATACAGCGTAATCTATAAAGCGATTGAAGAATTGAAAGCTGCAATGGAAGGAATGTTATCTCCTGATATTGAAGAGCAAATTACAGGTTCTGCTGAAATTAGAGAAACATTCGACATTACAAAAGTGGGTACAATTGCAGGTTGTTATGTGTTAGATGGTGTGATCAAAAGATCTGCTAAAGTGCGCGTGATTCGCGATGGTATTGTGGTGCATACAGGTACGCTCGGTTCATTGAAACGCTTCAAAGACGATGTAAAAGAAGTGAAAAACAATTACGAATGTGGTTTAAATATTGACAAATACAACGATATTCAAATTGGTGATATTGTAGAAGCGTTTGAAGAAGTAGAGGTGGCAAGAAAATTATAACATCCTTTGGCAAATCCAATTGGATATTAATTGTTAGCTTTGTTTTAACTAAATACAAGGATATGTTTATTTTAGGAGTAGTAGGACCAGGACAAGTAATGATTATTGCTTTGGTTATTGTTTTGTTGTTTTTTGGCGGTAAAAAAATACCTGAATTGATGAAAGGTTTGGGAAGAGGTGTGAAAGAATTCAAAGACGCCTCTAAAGGTGCTGATAGCAGCTCTTCTACAGAAGTCTCTAAAACAGAAGCAGAGGAAAAATAATGGCTTACGGTACGATAAGTGAGATAAGGGAAGCATTGCGTTCCGGAGAATCTGCTTTGTCTATAACAGAAAGCTATCTAAAACGTATCAAAGAATTTCAAAATCTTAATGCATTCATAGAAATATTTGAAAAAGACGCCCTTCGTCAAGCAAAGGATGTAGATGTAAAAATCGCCAATGGTACCGCTGGACAATTAGCGGGTTGTGTGGTTGCAATAAAGGACAATATTTGTTTCAAAGGCCACCGTGTTACAGCTTCTTCTAAAATACTTGATGGATTTGAATCCTTATTTACAGCCACCGCATTACAACGGTTAATCGATCAAGATGTAATTGTAATAGGTCGATTGAATTGTGATGAGTTTGCTATGGGAAGCTCCAATGAAACCTCTGTTTATGGTCCGGTTAAAAACAACCTCGATACTTCAAAAGTACCGGGTGGCTCTTCAGGAGGCTCTGCTGTTGCTGCTTCAGCAGGATTATGCACATTTTCACTTGGAAGTGATACCGGCGGATCTATACGACAACCTGCGTCATGGACGAAAACTTACGGATTTAAACCTACATACGGACGAATTAGTCGCTATGGTTTAATTGCTTATGCGTCTTCATTCGATCAAATAGGCCCTTTTACCAATTCATTAGAAGATGCTGAATTGATTACTGAAATTATGTCGGGTAAAGATGAATTCGATAGCACTTCTTCCTCGAGAGAATGGGAAACTAATGTCCAAGAAAAAGGTCAACTAGCAGTTATTTCGGAATATTTGCATCATCCCGGACTAGATAATGAAGTGAAAGAAGCTCTTTTTTCAACTATTGAAAAACTAAAAAAAGCTGGATATTCAATAAAAGAATACAGTTTTCCTTTCATGGAACAATTAGTTCCTACATATTATGTTTTGTCTACAGCGGAAGCTTCTTCAAATTTAGCACGTTTTGATGGCGTTCATTATGGCTATAGAAGCACGGAAGCGAAAGGTGTTGAAGAGACCTATACAAAATCAAGAACGGAAGGTTTTGGAAAAGAAGTGAAACGGCGCATCATGGCGGGAACATTTGTATTATCTCATGGATATTACGATGCATACTACGCAAAGGCCCAACAAGTCCGGAGATTAATAAAAAACAAAACAATAGAAATACTAACTGATTGTGATGCGATTCTTATGCCTACAACGCCTGGTACGGCTTTTGCTTTGAACGCGATTTCAGATCCAATTCAAATGTATTTACAAGACATTTTTACTGTTCATGCCAACATAGCAGGTAATCCGGCATTAAGTATGCCTTGGAAAACACATTCCAATGGATTGCCTTTTGGTATTCAATTAATGGCGGCTGATTTTAATGATCAATTTGTATTGAATCTTGCTAAAAAAATAGAGAAACAACTATGAGGTTTTTTCTAATCGTTTTCTTCACTATTAATATTATCCTAGGATTCTCTCAGAAACCTCCGCACATGCGCAAACCTTCAGATTCATTGAAAGGAGAAGCTTTTTTGAATACAGTGGAACAAACCTTGAAACTTTTTTATGCAGATTACACGAATGACTTGCGCTATGATTCGATTATTAGTGCACTGAAATACGAACAAGGAGAAATTCCAAGTTTTACGGATGAGCAAATTTGTCAAAGGTTGCAAAAAATGAATGAAATGACACCGTTTCATTTGGAGTGCAATCAGGCTACAATATCTACCATTCGCTTTTTTGCTCGTGAACGAAGAAGTTTTATCCGCATCGCAATGGGACGATCGGCCTTATATTTTGATATGTACCGAGAGAAGCTTGCGGAATACGGACTGCCCATTGAATTGCGTTTTTTGAGTGTGATTGAAAGCGGTTTGAGGCCCCAAATTAAATCAAAGGCTGGAGCACTTGGATTGTGGCAGTTTATGTATAAAACTGGACTTTATTTCGGTCTTGAGGAAAACTCGTACATTGACGAACGCATGGATCCAGAAAAGGCGACAGATGCGGCTTGTCGTTACCTTCGCCAACTTTACGGAATTTATGGAGATTGGAATCTGGCCCTTGCTGCCTATAATGCTGGACCAGGAACGGTGAATAAAGCGATTCGTAAATCTGGAAACAAGACTACCTATTGGGCTGTACGACCTTATTTACCTACAGAGACTCAAGGTTATGTGCCAAACTTCATCGCAGCAGCCTATTTGATGACCTATCACGCAGAACACAATATAATTCCTCTAGAAGCTAAAGTACATAATGCAGAATTGGACACCATGTGTTTGAAGGAGGCCGTTCATATGAACACCGTTGCAAAATTAATTGGTTGGGACCTGGAAGAAATAAAATCATTAAATCCTGTATATAAGACTACTTATATTCCCAAAACAAAACCAGCAAGATGTATTACAGGTCCGTTTACGCAGATCACGATGTTGGTCGGGTTAGAAGATTCCTTGTATAAGCTAGAGAAAAGTATTTATAATCCTGATCAAGTTATTGTAATCCAACAAAAAGATACCAATTCTATTAAATCTGAAGATTCTACTCAGCTATTTGAACAACAAAATTCAGATGGAGATTCTACAAAATTGCCTTCTAAAAATCTTCAGTACTATAAAGTTAAACCTGGTGACAACCTCAAGTCAATTTCTTTGAAATTTAATGTAACAATCCAGCAAATAATGGAATGGAATGCATTGAGAACAACGAATTTATATGTAGGACAAAAGTTAAAAGTATATAGCGACGAAGTGATAGCTCAAACGCAGACTACCCAAACTCAACAGACGTCAACTCCTGTTAAACCGCCACCACCAAAAAAGAAATATTATACCGTAAGATCGGGTGATAATTTCAGTAAGGTTGCTCAAAAACACAATTTAACCATAGGTCAATTGCAAAAGTTAAATCCTGGTGTGAAAGTCAGTAGAATCCAAGTAGGACAGAAACTAAGAGTGAAATGAGGTTAGTTTTATTTTTCTCCCTTTTCCTAAGTCTTTTATCGTGCGGTAGGTACGAAGATGAGGGACTTCAAGTAACCGGAAAAATTGGCGAATTGTTAATTGTTGCGGATGACGATATTTGGAATTCTCCAGAAGTAAAAAAAGCCTTAGATTCCGCTTTAACTAGGTTCATAATGCCGTACTTTCCTGATGTTACAACGTTTGAGTTAATACATAGAAATCATTCAACTTTTGACGGCGGAATTAAGAGACACCGAAACGTGCTTGTTATTAATATGCTTCCAGGTTCAGGTAAAAGCAGTGCAGAACTTAATTTCATTAAAGATGGATGGGCTTACGATCAAGCGATAATGGAAATTAATGCCCGTGATAAAAATCAACTTATTCAATTACTCAAAAGTAAAACAATAGATCAAGCGCATAATTACTACGAAGAACGAGAGTGGAAAAGAATTTTGGATCGATTTGGAAAGGAAAGAAATGAACATGTTCAACAAAATGTAAAACAAACTTTTGGAATCGATATTCAATTACCAGATGGTTCGGGAATTGTTTCGTCGAATAAGAATTTTTATCGAATTGAGTTTCCTCCAGCTTCGAGACCTATAGAGTTTCCAAATATTGGAAAACAAGATGTTGGAACGATTTGGGAAGGTGTTATGATTTACCAGTATGATTTTAAAGATTCGAGTCAGTTGGAATTGGAAAGCTTATTGAGAGCCCGTGATACCATGTTACGTTACAATGTCCCTCATGAAACAGAAGGTTTGTATATGGGCACGCAATACGTGAAATTGGTTTACCCAGAAATGACACCAGCAACAAATGCAGATGGATCCGTTAAGGGTTTTGAAATGCGCGGAATGTTTCATTTTGTAGGTAAGAAAATGCATACAACTGGTGGTGCTTTTTGGGCATTCCATTTTGTTCATCCACGAACCAAGAAAGTTATTTGCATAAGTGGTTATGTCGACGCTCCTTCCACTACGAGCTGGACACACTTTCTTCGTGAAATTCAAGCCGTCTGGAAAAGTGTCAAAATTGTATAATGCCGACCACAAGAATTTCAGCAGTTATCATTACATTCAACGAAGAACAACACATTTCCAGGTGCCTTCAAACCGTACTTCAGGTTGCGGATGAAGTCATAGTTTTGGACTCGCGTTCCACAGACAGAACGCCAGAAATTTGTAAATCCTTTAATGTTACGTTTATTTCTACCGACTGGAAAGGATTTTCGGCTACTAAAAACGAAGGAAATCAAATGGCTTCCCATGAATATATCTTATCTTTAGACGCGGACGAGTGTCTAGACGGGGAGCTGATTAGAGAGATAAAGTGCCTTAAAGAGCAAGGTCTAGAGGCGGTATATTCTGTCAACAGATTAACAAATTACTGCGGAAAATGGATTCGTTTTTCAGGATGGAGTCCTGATTGGAAGGTTCGTTTATTTCCCAAAAATCTTGTGAAGTGGAACGATGCCATCGTTCACGAAGAACTGGAACTTCCTCAGCAAATTGAAGTAGTTGCCTTAAAGGGGAGATTACTGCATTACTCTTATTCCTCTACAGCTCAACATCGCCAACGTGCCGATAAGTATTCTATGTTAACAGCACAAAAATATGCGTCCCAGGGAAGGAAGTCAACTATAGCTAGTCCGTATTTTGCAGCTATCGGACGCTTTGCATCCATGTATTTTCTTAAAATGGGTTTTTTGGATGGAAAAGCAGGATTTCAAATTGCTTGGATAAGTGCAAAGTCAAATGCGCTTAAATACAAAGAGTTACATAGACTCAAATCCATAAAAAATGGATAGAATAATAGTTTCGCGGACAGATAGCATTGGTGACGTATCGTTAACCTTTCCAATTTGTGCTTGGATCAAAGATAAATTTCCAGGAGCAACGCTCGTTTTTTTAGGCAAAGAATATACCCGTCAACTTGTGTCGTCATTTGATAAAATTGATGAATTTTTAGCACTTGAGGATCTTGTTGATTTACCGTTGACACAGCGTCTTGAGGCAATTAAGGCCGATGCAATTTTACATGTTTTTCCCAATAGAGAAATAGCTTCTCTTGCTAAAAAGGCGAGAATTCCCTTGAGAATAGGGACATCTCACAGAGCCTTTCATTTGTTGACATGTAATAAGCGTGTAAGTTTCACAAGAAAACGTTCAGATTTACATGAATCACAACTCAACTTCCACTTGCTATACCCACTGGGGCTAACAGAAATTCCCACCATCCAAGAAGTACAACGATTAGCTGAAAATTTCCAACCCATTGAACAGAAACTTCCCTCTTTATTTCAACAAATCGACTTATCACAAGCCATAGTTTTACATCCGAAATCCAAAGGAAGTGCGCTGGAATGGCCACTTGAGGCTTACATAAAGTTATGTGAAAAATTGATGGATTTAAAGATTCCTGTGTTGTTTACTGGAACACAAGAGGAAGGGAATACGTTTCGCCAACTTATACCTAAACACCCTGCCGTTATAGATACTACTGGGCAACTTTCTTTGGGGGAGTTGATTTACCTAATTTCAAAAACGAAGGGGTTGGTAGCATGTTCGACAGGACCTTATCATATTGCAGGTTTGTGTAATCGAAGAGCCGTAGGACTTTTTTCTTCCAGAAAACCGATTCATCCAGGAAGGTGGCACGCACTTGGGAAAAATAGTGTTTGGTTGACGTTTGATAATAATTGCACGTCATGTAAAAAAGGAAAAAAGTGCACTTGTATTGAAAGCATTCCGGTTCCAAGCGTTTTGGATGCACTTTTAAGAAATGAATAGGATAATCGAGTTCCTAGTTAAATCTAACATCTCTTTAGCTGTTTGCGCTGCTATTATTTCTATGTCTTTTGCGCCTTATACAAATAGCACTTTTCTGTGGGGTGCTCTCGTCTATTTCTCAGTTTTTACGCTATACACTACACACAGACTAATCAAGTGGAATTTTGGCCAACTTGACCAAGAATGGAAAGTTTGGTATTCCGCAAGAAGTCGAGTTCTTTTTCCATTGGTAATCATTCATTTTCTTGGAGCATGCTATATGCTGTTTTTTTGGTTGCAGGTAAAATGGAGTAGTGCTTTAATTCTTATACTGCTATTAACCTTTTGGTATTTAATTCCTAATTCTATACTAACATTACGAAGAATACCTTTTTTAAAAGCATTTATTGTTGCACTAGTTTGGACGTATGTACTACTACTTTTTCCTCATCAGCAATTAGAAAAATATCCTAGTGAATCTTATTGGAGACTCGGGTTTTTCTTTTATTTTTTGCACTTGGCTATTCTCTCAGATATCAAGGACATCCGTTTAGATCCTATTGATTGGAAGACCATTCCATCGGTTCTTGGAATTAGCAGAGCAAAATGGGTATCTTTAGTTTTCGCTTTAGGTTCTTTCATTTTTTTTGTCCTTTCTCCTTTATGTCAAAATAGTCTTTGGATTGGCTTACTGTATTTTAGTACTTGGTATTTTTTGGAAAGAAAAAGTGCAACACCTAATATCTCCTACGATAAACTTTTGTGGGTGTTGACCCTATTATTTTTTATGATTCGGTTTTTGTAATGCACATATATGTATATTTACGCAAAATTCAATCACTTTTATGAACATCTCCAAAATCAAACACTTTATTCACCTTATTGAAAAAGAACGAACAGGTTCTCCTCAAGAATCTGCAACAAAAATTGGAACATCAGAACGATCAATATACTTGTATGTAAAGTGCATAAAAAAAGAACTTAAAGCTCCTGTTCGGTATAGTCGATTTAGGAAAACCTATTATTTTTCAGAACCGGGGAATTTGACGTGGGAGTGGAAAAAAAAGCGTTGAAAATGTAACTGAATTCACATTTCAGTATTCTTATTTTTCTTTACGCAAATTTCCCAAATGAGAATTAGAACTATACAAAAGTTAATTGATTTAATTACACAAGAAAACACTGGAAATGCCAAGAAAATTTCTGTCCTACTTGGGATTTCAGAACGAATGGTATACAAATATTTGCAAATTCTAAAACAAGATTTCAACGCGCCTGTCGTTTTTTGCCGTAAAAAGAATTCATACGTTTATACAGAAAAGGGCAACCTTAACCTCTACTGGCAAAAGAAGTAGAGATTAATCTATCACTTGAATCCTTATCTTTGCCTCAAATAAAGAGGAATGGAATACGAGTTTAAGCAGATTGAAGCGAAATGGCGAGCGTTTTGGGCAATAAATGAAACTTTCAAAGTTACTGAAGACCCTTCTAAACAAAAGTTTTATGTCTTAGATATGTTTCCATATCCATCTGGTGCAGGTTTGCACGTTGGACATCCTCTTGGCTATATTGCTTCTGATATCTTTTCGAGGTATAAAAAGTTAGAGGGTTTCAATGTGCTTCACCCAATGGGTTACGATTCATTTGGCTTACCAGCAGAACAATATGCAATTCAAACAGGACAGCATCCAGCCTTAACTACTGAACAAAACATTGCACGTTATCGCGATCAACTAGACAAAATTGGATTTTGCTATGATTGGAGCAGAGAGGTGCGCACTTCGTCTCCGGAATATTATAAATGGACACAATGGATTTTCATTAACTTATTTAATTCATGGTATAATCCTGAGTCCAATAAAGCAGAGGATATTCAATCTTTAATAGGCATTTTCGAACAACACGGTTCACAAGGTGTGAATTTGGAAATGCTCACAGGCGATATTGAAAAAAATGTAGCACCCTTTACAGCAGATCAGTGGAAAAATTTAGATCAAAAAAAGCAATTGGAAATACTGATGAATTTTCGTCTGGCTTACCTTGGAGAATCCTTTGTAAACTGGTGTTCTGCCTTGGGTACCGTACTTGCTAATGATGAGGTAGTAAATGGTGTCTCTGAACGCGGTGGCCATCCGGTTGAGCGCAAGTTGATGAAACAATGGAGTATGCGCATTACGGCATACGCACAACGCTTGTTGGATGGTTTGGATGGAATTGATTGGTCTGAAAGTATTAAAGAGACACAGCGAAATTGGATCGGCAGGAGTGAGGGAGCCTCCATTTTCTTCCCCCTTTGTCTGTCCGCTGAGGAGGAAAGGGGTACCGAGGTAGAGGAAAAGCGAGACGAGAATAATTTCACCCCTCTTAATCTCCCCTCAAGGGGAGAAACTAACTTCCCCCTTCGGAGGGGGATAGAGGGGGAGGACACTTCTGCTTCAATTGAAGTATTTACCACTCGACCTGACACTATTTTTGGCGTCTCATTCGTCACTTTAGCTCCAGAACATGAACTTGTATTTAAAATCACTACACCAGCGCAGTTAGATGCTGTTACCACTTACGTCGAAAAAGCAAAAAATCGAAGTGAAAGAGAACGTCAAGCAGATGTCAACACCATAAGTGGAGTGTTCACTGGTTCCTACGTCGAACATCCTTTTACAAAAGAACCAATTCCGATATGGATCGGCGATTATGTGTTGGTTGGTTATGGCACAGGTGCTGTGATGGCGGTTCCAGCCCATGACGAACGCGATTTTAAATTTGCCAAGCATTTTGATATTCCGTGTAGACAAGTTATTCTCCCATCTAATGAATCTCACGATATCGAAATAGCAGCGTGGACGGAAAAAGAGGGGAAATTGATGAATTCAGATTTTTTAAATGGATTAACGGTTAAGGAGGCTATTTCAAAAGCAATTGTAGAAATTACAAATCTTAAGGTTGGTAAGGGTCGTGTAAATTATCGTTTGCGAGATGCAGTTTTTGGCCGACAGCGTTACTGGGGAGAACCCATTCCAATTTTTTACAACAACGATTCTCCATTCGCTTTAGAAGAAAACGAATTACCGCTAAACTTGCCAGAAGTGGATAAATATTTACCTACGGAAGATGGCGAGCCTCCACTAGCACGCGCAGAAGATTGGAAACATAAAAATAATTATGAATACGAACTCTCAACTATGCCGGGTTGGGCAGGAAGTTCTTGGTATTTTTTGCGCTATTTGGATCCTCAAAATTCAACTGAATTTGTAGGGAAAGATAAAGTAGAATATTGGCAAAATGTGGATCTCTATATTGGAGGATCAGAACACGCTACCGGTCATTTGCTCTATGCTCGTTTTTGGACCAAGTTTCTTTTTGATAGAGGGTATGTGCCTTTCGAGGAGCCCTTTAAAAAGATGATCAACCAAGGGATGATTTTAGGTAGAAGTAGCTTTGTTTATTTAGTAATTGGAGAAAATAAATTTGTTACCTACTCATTAAAGGATCAGCATAATTGTGTACCTATTCATGTCGATATTTCTTTGGTTGATAATGATAAATTGGACATGGTTGCGTTTCGTAAATGGCGACCAGAATACGCAGATGCAGCATTTATCTGTGAGGACGATGGAACTTATACATGTGGTTTTGAAGTTGAGAAAATGTCAAAGTCGAAATATAATGTCCAAACTCCTGATGAGCTGGTAGAGAAATTTGGAGCTGATACCCTACGGATGTACGAAATGTTTTTAGGTCCTCTAGAGCAGACAAAACCTTGGGATACAAAAGGAATCACCGGAGTTCATAGCTTTTTGAAGAAATATTGGCGTTTGTTTCATGCAAACGGAACTTTTCAAGTTTCAGATGCAGAACCTTCAAAAGAAGCAATGAAATCTCTTCACAAAACCATTAAAAAATTGAGAGATGATCTTGATAGGTTTTCGTTTAATACGGGTGTATCAAGTTTCATGATTTGTGTAAATGAATTGTCTGATCAAAAATGTTCAAATCGCTATGTATTGGAACAATTAACCATTTTGATGGCACCGTATGCACCGCACATCACAGAAGAGATTTGGGAGAAACTAGGAAATGAAGCGGGATCTTTATTGAATGCAACGTACCCCACTTTTGATGCTAGCCAATTAGTAGAATCGTCTTATGACTATCCTGTTTCTTTTAATGGAAAAATGCGTTTCAAATTGAACTTGCCCATGGATTTTTCAGTTCAACAAATTCAAGATGCTACTTTGGTCCACCATGATACTGTAAAATGGTTAGAAGGAAAAGAACCTAAGAAATGCATCATTGTCCCAGGTAAAATTATAAATATTGTGATTTAGCGAACCAACTGAAGAACTTCTACTGCTTTTGCAATAGGAACAACGCTTTTTGGTAACTTTTTGAGGTGTACTTTTATTTGTGCTCCGCCTGAACAAAGAAGAGAACTCGGAGCATCCTTCTGAAGTTTTTCAAAATAATTTCGAATAAACGACTCGTCTACAGCCGTTAGCCATGAACTTATAATTACCCTTGGGTTCAATAAGTTTATTGATTTCACCAAAGAATCGTATGGTAAGCTCTGACCTAAATAGAAGGTGCTTACACCATTTTTTCGCAATAAATATTGATAGAATAATAAACCCAACTCGTGCCATTCATGTTCAGGAAGAAATAAGAGAACAGGCCTCTCATCAACAGAAGGGATGGGCAATTTGTCAATTTCTGCAATTACTTTTTGACGAATTACATTCGACATGAAATGCTCCTGTGCAGGATTTATGCTCCCAACTAAGAACATAACACCAATGCGCTCTAAAAATGGAATAAGGTGGTCGGTAAACGTTTTTTCAAGTCCAACTTCATTGATGATTGCCTGAAGTGTATGCGTGAACAAGCGCTCATCCATGTCTAGTAAAGCTAATACAAATTGTTCTCCACTCGTATCTAAAACACTAACGCTGTGTAAATCCCATACTTTAGTGGCAATTTCATTTTTTGATAGAGCAGCGATTTTAGAAATTTTAAGGCCGTGTTTATTGAGTAAACTGATGTTTAATAAAAAACTCAACTCCTCATCGCTGTAAGTTCGAATTAGAGTATCTGTACGATCTGGAACCAAAATTCCGTAACGTTTTTCCCATATACGAAGCGTATGCGCTTTGATTCCTGTTAAAATTTCAACATCTTTGATTTTATAATCTGCCATTTTAATGAACTTTAAACAAGCGTGTTATAATTTTGTTCGCAAAACAAGCACATTATCCTGTAAATTTGCATCATGATTGTGAAGACAGCAGAATTTATCATCTCAAATACAGAGGTTTCGAAATGTCCAAATGATGGCTTACCTGAATTTGCGTTTATCGGAAGAAGTAATGTTGGGAAGTCTTCATTAATCAACATGCTGACTGGGAAGAAAAATTTAGCAAAAACGTCTGGAACTCCAGGAAAAACTCAGCTTATCAATCATTTTTTAATCAATGAAAAATGGTACTTGGTCGACTTGCCTGGATATGGATATGCAAAATCTGCACGATCGAATCGTTCAAAATGGGAGAAATTTATAGCAGAGTTTTTATCGAAAAGACAAACTTTACAGAATACCTTTGTTTTACTCGATGCGCGATTAGAGCCTCAAAAAATTGACCTTGAATTTATGTCATGGTGCGGAGAACGACAACTACCCTTCTCCATGGTATTTACAAAGATTGATAAATTATCGAGTTCTGCCCTTCAAAAAAACTTGGCGCGTTACAAGAAAGAAATGTTGAAATATTGGGAAGAAATGCCACCTGTTTTTACAACGTCCAGCGAATCCGCCTTTGGAAAGGAATCTTTATTACAATACATCGATAAAATTAATGTTTAAGGCAACTTGAGCGTTGACCAACTTGAACATCGCCAATTGTTTCTTACTTGAGTGAACTTTGCCTCAATTGATGTTCCTTTGTTCAGAGAAAAATTCACCACGGCTTGACCTTCAATCATGCGAATAGAATTTATTTTTAGTTCTTTCTTCCAACTGTCAAAGTCTTGACAATCACACCAAACGTTGGCTTCAAAAAACGGATTAATCTCGCCGACACGGTATTCTATTTCCTTGTTTTTTAAACTCAGATTAATTCCAAAAGCAATGGCTTTGTATTCATCTAAAAAGGTCGTCGTGAATAATGAATCTTTTACCAAATCCTTGTAGCGCGAATCGAATTTCACCCAATCAATTCCAGAATAGAGAGAATCACCATCTGTGGAATTCACTTCGAAATCACGAATTGAATCATTAAGGTTTAAAGCGAGTATTTTGCGCAAGTTCTCTTCTACAGCAGTTCTGTCGTTATTTTCTAACTGAGGAGGCGCGGATCTTTCTTCTTCACAGCTTAAAAGTGAAAAAGTTAAAATTGCTAACCAAAAGACATAGTTCATGCAACAAAAATTTGCACAAAGTTACCAAATTGCATGCTATATGAACTTTTCCTTTTCGCTAATAGAAGAAAAAGAAGAAAAACAGTGCGGCTTCACTTCGACGAATTCCGTCAGTGTAACCGATGGTGCTTCTTGATCCATTCATTACGCGCTCTCCGTCCACATAACCAATAGTGCTTCGTGAACTATTCATCACACGTTCGCCGTCTATGTATCCGATAGTGCTTCGAGAACTGTTCATTACGCGTTGTCCGTCAAAATATCCGATGGTACTTCTAGAAGTACCATCGGATATTTTG
>DORI01000073.1:0-1687 GCA_003512365.1 Crocinitomicaceae bacterium
TTGGACAAAACACTATTGTCATCAAGGTTGGCGCTCTCATAAAATGCATAACCTAAGGAGCTAAAGGATTGAATTATAGGAATACTATTGTATTTTGGTAGGCAAAATAACGTAAGCGAGTTTGGTGATGAGATTGGATTATTCGCTTGATAACTTTTTATTAACTCCAACATTAGATAGTTGGGGTATTCCGATTTTGAAAGTCGCGGAACTTTAAGTGAATCTAAAGTAATTTTCTTTTGTGCTGAAATGTTTAAGCGTATCCCTGCCTTTTCGTAGTAGCGTTGAATCCGCGGAATATCATCAACTTTAGCTTCTACATTTACACCTACCAGCGTTATATTTACGAGTTTAAAACTCGGCTGTTGTGAAAAAAAATGAATTTGGGAAAGTTGAACTACCAAAGTAAAAACTAAGGCCTTTACAATGGCAATGGTCTTCATGCTGCTAAAGGTGCATAAATGATTTCTTTGCAAGTAATTCATCCTCCGATTCTCTGTAATCAGGATCATCAACGCAGCAGTCAACAGGACAAACTGCGGCACACTGAGGTTCATCGTGAAAACCAACACATTCCGTACACTTGTCATGCGTAATGTAGTAGACATCCATGTTTACAGGTTCGTGAGGATGATCGGCTAATAGTTCATTTCCATCCAATGTTGTGATTATGCCTTTCAAAGAGGTGCCATCGGAAAATTTCCATTCTGCTCCTCCTTCGTATATTGCGTTATTTGGACATTCAGGCTCGCAAGCTCCGCAATTAATACACTCATCCGTAATCATTATAGCCATCTCAGATATTTTTTACAAATATAGCAACGCTAATTGTCATTTTTTGTTCAAAAAGTAGTTTTTTTGAGGAATATTATGACAATAGAACAACAAATTACAGCTTGGAGCGAACTTGGGAAAATTCTCAATGCGCATGCGGATAAAGAAAAATGGCATACTGGTATAAGTTTTATAACGGAGGAACAATACCTATCGTTTGAGATGAGAATTGAAAAATCCTTTTTTAAAAACGGATGGTTTGAAGACTCTGAAGTGCGGAATTCGCTAAAAGAAATTGCAGCATGGTTACAGAATGATACGTTAGAAAAATGGCTATCTGACTATATGCCGCTAAACTCTAAAGATAAAACCGTTGCCATTATTATGGCGGGAAACATTCCAATGGTAGGCTTTCATGATTTACTTTGTGTATTATTGTCCGGATGTCATGCGAAAATTAAATTAAGTTCAGAAGATGATATTTTAATTCCCGGCATAATAGATTACATAACATTTGTAGCACCATTTTATCTTGATAGAATTACCTTTTCCGATCGCAAAATTGGTGAATTTGATGCCATCATAGCTACGGGAGATCAGCAATCAAATCAAGCATTTCAAACGTATTTTTCTTCGAAGCCTCATTTATTTAGAGGACACCGAACTTCCGTTGCGATATTAACAGGCTCAGAAACAAGAGAAGATCTCAAATTACTTGGTAGCGATATCTTTCAATATTTCGGAAGAGGATGTCGAAATATTACGCATCTCTGCGTTCCTGTTGACTATAACTTTGAAACATTTTTTCAAGAAATGTTGTCTTTTTCGAATGTAATTCAAAATAAGAAATACGGAAATAACTACGACTATCACAAAGCCATCCATCTGATGAACCTTGAGGTAATTTTAGATA
>DORI01000073.1:1695-8905 GCA_003512365.1 Crocinitomicaceae bacterium
CAGTACTACTGAAGAAGTGCATGAATATTTAAAACTTAATGAAAGAGAAATCCAATGCATTATCGGTCATGGATTTAATCCTTTCGGATTAGCTCAAAAGCCAAAAGTAGATGATTATGCGGATAACATAGATACCATGAAATGGCTCGCTAGTCTTCCTTTTTAAATTTCTATCTTTGTCGATGACATTTTTTAATAAGTTCATGATCAAATATAAAACGTCCGAAGAAATTGCTATAATGAGAGAGGCCGCTCAAATTGTGAGTAGAACTCTGGGACTAATTGCAAAAGATATTAAACCTGGGAACACGCCCAGACAACTAGATAAAAAAGCAGAAGCTTATATCCGTTCACAAAATGCCTTGCCCGGTTTTCTGGGGCTTTATGGTTGTCCCAGTACTCTTTTGATTTCAGTTAATGAACAAGTTGTACATGGCTTACCAACTGATCGACCATTTCAAGAAGGTGACATTGTTTCCGTGGATTGTGGCTCTCTTTACAAGGGTTACTATGGAGATCATGCTTACACATTTGAAGTAGGCGAGGTGGCACCTGAGGTTAAAAACCTTTTAAAAGTTACTAAGGAATGTTTGTATTTAGGAGTTGAACAATGTACTACTTCAAATCGAATTGAGGATATTGGTTGGGCAATTCAGCAACATGCAGAAAACCATGGGTATGGGGTCGTTCGTGATTTGGTTGGACACGGTTTAGGAAAGAGTTTACATGAAGAGCCTCAAGTTCCAAATTATGGAAAAAGAGGAAGAGGTAAAAAAATTCAAAATGGATTAACAATCGCCATTGAACCAATGATAAACATGGGGACAGAAAAAGTTATGACACTTCCAGATAAATGGACTATAGTGACAGTAGATGGCAAACCAAGTGCGCATTTCGAACACAATGTTGCTATTATGGATGGTCAACCTGAAATTCTGTCTACGTTTGATTATATCTACGATTCACTAAAATTATGACGAAAGAAGGAAGGGTTGCCTTTTTAGCTCTGCTTTCAGTTGGTCTGTATACACTTTCCTTGTTTATCAGCTACCAAAAAATACTCTTCCCTTTTCCGCTTTTCGACCCAATTCTTTGGGTTGTAACTCTGTCTGTTTTTATTATTCAATATCAGAAAAAATCAATAAAAGAACAAGGTTTTGGAGCTTATTTCTTTCTTTTTTATGTTCAATTAAAACTCATTTGTAATCCATTTGTAATGAGTTTTTTTATAGACTTTAACGAAACCGAATCCTATTTCGAAAATCCCATGATTCAATTGAGTAAACTAATAGCACAGACCATTCTTTCGTTGGCCTTAATTTGCTGGTTTATTGTGGGGGCCAAAAGAAAATATTTTTGGACGCTTATTATTACAGCCTTGGCTATCATCGTTCAATTTAATTTTTTCATGTTCTCCCACTTATTGTTTTGCTCAATTTTAGTAATTCCATTCTTTATTCTAAAGCCCGAAAATCCGTGGAAAAATGTATTATTAGTTCATGGAATATTTGATCTAATTACCTTGTATTATTTGGTGAGATAATGAAAATAAGCACTTATTTTATCAAGTAAATCACCTATTTCCAATGGTTTTTTATTCTTAGTAATCAATGATTCCCAAGAATTCAATTCATTCGTCTGTATAAGTTGCTTTAAACGAACCCATTCCATATCGTCCATATTCGATCGTTGACTTTGATAGGTGGCTACTTTGAAATCTAAGAATTTCGACCAACATGTAATCCAATTTTGATGCAACTTGAGGTATAAATTAAAATTAGACTCTAAGGTGAAAATATCATTTGAATTGGCTATTGCAAGTAAGGATCTTTGTTTTTGCTCTAAAAAATTTTCAATGAGCGTTGCAGGATTTTTATCACTTAAGGCATTGAATGCCACTTGGACTTCCCTGTAGCCAAAGTCTTTCTTAATTCTGGAAATAGCTTCTTTATAGCGAACAATTTCATCAAAATATTTTTTAAAGACTTTTGGATGAAACGACTTGGTTAAAATTTTTTGCTTTATGGAAAAGATGAGTAATTCTAATTTATCATCTAATTCATATATTGATTTGCATCCAATTAGGGCGAGAGCTTCTGATTCTGTCATTTACCAGTTTTCTTCCGCATTTTTATATTCAGCATTTCAACAATGAGCGCATAAACTAAAGCAAAATAGATATATCCTTTGGGGAATTCTTGTCCAAAACCTTCCGCGATTAACAGCATCCCAATGGCTACTAAAAAACTTAAGGCAATCATCTTGATGGTAGGATAATCGTGAATAAAATCACCAATTTGTTTCGCGAACAAAAGCATGATAATCATCGAGATTATAATCGCAAAGACAATAATTGCCATGGGGTTGTGCATGACTTCTTTTTCCAATCCATTAGTCATACCTATTGCTGAAATTATACTGTCAAAACTAAAAACTATATCTATTAAAACTATTTGTGAAATTATAGTGCTCAGCTTTCCTTTTTTTGCGTTCGCATGATCTTCCTCACCAGAAATACTTTTGTGCATTTCAGCAATACTTTTGTATATCAAGAATAACCCACCAATAATCAAAATGATACTTTGTCCTGAGAAACCGATATCTCCAATTGAAAATAAGGGTTCCACTAAATGCATTATGTAGGAAACAGTACCCAACAATACCAAACGGAATACCAATGCAATAGACAATCCTAAATTACGCGCTTTGCGTTTTTCTTTTGCTTCTAGATGATCGGTAACTATACTGATAAATATGATGTTATCAATTCCTAAAACAATTTCAAGTAAAGAAAGTATCAGTAAATAAAACCATCCTTGCCACGTTGAAAATATTTCAAAAAAATCGTGTATCATTTTAATAATTTAAAAAAGTTAGATAAAATTGGTGAGTTAGCATCACTTTCAGTTACAATTTCTAGGAACTGACAAGACGTTTCTTCAAATGATAAAAATGCATTCAAATGTATGTCTAAATTCGATAAACTGGTGAATTGCTGAACACTTTTGGAAAAACCACTAATAATTGGAGCTGCGTGTTGTTGGTGCGAAGCTTCAAAATACCTAGAGTTTTTATCAGAATCTTTAGAGCCTTCAATTATCCTGAAAATACCACCTCCCGAATTATTTAAAATTATAACACGAAGATTGGAAGGGAAATTTTCAATCCATAAGGCATTGTGATCATAAATAAAGGAAACATCTCCTGAAATAAAAAGATGATTTTTATCCGGTCTTGAAACCGCTGAACCAACTGCCGTGCTAAACGAACCATCAATTCCACTCGTACCTCTGTTTGCGAAGNNTTACGGAACTATTACCTAGGTGTACAATTGTATTTTCTTTCAAGTATTGATGTATCAAATAAAAACAATACCAATCGTTAAGACCATTAAGAGACGATGAGATCGAATCGATTTTATCCTTCGCTAGAACATCTAATTGCTTCCATTTGCCAAAAAAGTTAGCAGCATTTGTTGTTTCGAAATGTTTAAATTGATCGAAAAAATCCAGAGGCTCGATAGAGATGTGAATACATAAATGTTGGAACGTGTCTTGAGGGTTAGGTTCGTTTGAAATGCGAATTATCTCAAAATTAGAAATTTCCCTTAGAAAAGATTTAATCCGTTTGGAAACAATCGCATCTCCAATGTGAATAAGAACTTCTGGTTGATAGGTTTCATTAGATGTTATCCCATTAAGCGCTCTGTCAATACAAGAAATGAAACGATCGTCTTGTAGGTTTGAAGTGTGCTCCGCAAGTACTACGGCACCAGTGTTCACAGAAAAATCTCTAAGTTTCGAAAGTAACAATGGGTTTTCGTTCATTTGACCGCAAATCACCATGATTTTTTTCGACTTTAATTTCTCTTCAATTAACTCAAAATCAATGGTTGAAATTTTATTACTTGAAGTTAAAAAAGAGATTTTTTTTCCGAATTCTTTGGTTTTTACAACTGTGGAGTAGAGTGGTTCGCTAAGCGCGATATTTACATGAACAGGACCTCCTTTTAGCTTGTTGAAAAGAATGGAAGTTTCTCTTTGATAGTACCATAATTTTTCTGAATCCAAAACGCCATCTTCAAGCTGAAAAAATCCATGCGAATGAGACTCAAGTACATTTTGTTGGCGAATTGTTTGACCATCCCCCTGATCAATCCATGCGGAAGGACGATCTGCCGAAAGGATTAGTAAAGGAATATTTCTGTAAAATGCTTCAGCAACTGCAGGGTAATAGTTCAATAACGCAGAACCTGAGGTGCAACAAATTGCAACCAATTCTTTTTTTTCTTGAGCAAGTCCAAGGGCAAAAAAGGCAGCAGATCGTTCATCGTGAATTACAAACGTTCGAAAGTAGTCGTTTTCATCGAAAGCAATTGCCAAAGGCGAGTTTCTAGATCCTGGGGAAAATACTAAGGTTTTAACGTTGTGCAACTTGCATTGATCAACAATTAATTGTACGACTTCTTTATCGCTCGTAAGCATATACAAATTTACAACATTTCAAGAAGGTCGGCGATTGTTTTCTTTTTATTTTCGGTTTCATCCCATTCTGATTCGGCAATCGAGTCTTTTGTGAAACCTCCTCCAAGAAAATAATGTATTGCTCCTGTTGTTATTTTTGCACATCGTAAATTGACATAAATTTTTGAAGAATCACGGCTAAATTCTCCGATAAATCCTGTATATAATTCTCGGTCATGCTCTTCAATCTGGTTAATGATCTCAGCTGCAAAATCCTTTGGTAGTCCACATACAGCAGGTGTAGGGTGCAGGCAAAGAAGAAGTTCTTTTCCTTTCGTTTGTGAACATTCAAAAAGGAAATCCGTTTTCAAATGTTTTACCGGTCCAGCTATATATTCATAAGGGCCGTGAACTTCTATTTTTTTTATTTTTTCGAGATTCAACGTCTCCTTAATGAAAAAAGAAACATAATCCTGTTCTAACTTCTCTTTTTCTGCCCAGGAACTTGAATCTTCTAGTTTCTTTGTTCCAGCTAAAGAGGTTGTTACGCCGCATTGACCGTGTTGCTCAAAAATTATTTCAGGTGATGCGCCAATCCATGTTCCTAGTTCGCGATCAGAAAAAAAATAGACCAATGCATTCGGGTACTTTTCTTCCAATAAATTAAAGAGCTCTTTTGAATTGTCAGTATCGAATAAATTGGTTGAAATTCTCGAAAGCACAACCTTTTTTAGTCCTAATGATCGGATAGCGTTAATTAATTGATTTGCTTTAAGGATATACTCTTCTTTTGATTGAAAGGAGGGAACTTGACCTTCTAAAAACAAAGTATCCGAAGATTCACTTTCAACAAAACGCCAATATTTACCTCCCGAAAATGTAGATATAACAAAACCTTCGAGTTCCGATGGACTGCAAGGTACAAAACAACCACTTTTTCTTTGTGTTTTTTTACCCGGAAATCGATAGAGTAACATATTATTTCTTTTCGATTATCATAACCGTTAGTCTGCCTGTACAAATTAATCGTTTCGTATGCTCTTCGTGAATATCTACTTGCCAAACATGTGAGCGTTTTCCCGCATGAACAATTTTACCAGTAGCAATAACGAATCCGCTAGAGATACCGCCAATATGATTACAATTTATTTCTAATCCAACCGGTTGGTATTTATTCAAATCAATTAACAAGGTTGATCCCATGGAACCAATACTCTCAATCAAAGCCGCACTTGCACCGCCATGCAACAAACCCATAGGCTGATGTGTTCTATGATCGACAGGCATTCGGCTTTTAATATAATCGTTTCCCAATTCCACGCACTCAATCCCTAAGACTTCAATGAGTGTATTTTTGTTCATGGAATTAATCAGTGAAAGCGGAACTTGTTTTAACGTCATGTTACAAAATTACGCAATTGAGTAAAACAAATTCAGGATTAATCAGGAATTTTCCAATTAGTTTGAAGTCTAGAGAATGCATCACTGCTCTTGAATCTATCTGTTGAAAATTGGATGAAGGAAGGAGAATTAAAGAATATTTTTTCCATTCTTCTACAAAATAGTTGAACCAAAAATGGTTTATTAATGGTGCTTAAAACATTTGGATTTTTTTTAAATTCATTTTCCCAACCTTTTATAAAACTTTCTTCTGATGTCTTATACAATTCAAGCCATGTGGAATCCTCTGAATAAAACGCGTTCCATTTTTCTTTTTTTTGCTGATATTCATTGTTTAATTCTTGCGTTTTACTTGCATTTTCTTTCATAGACTTTTTGCTAGTTGTTGAAATAGGTCTCGATTCAAGTGAATTATTTTTTTTGACTGTGATAAGGTTTGTTTTTTTGTATTGAGAAAGGTTTGTGATGGAGTCTTTTTCAAATTTATTCTCTTGTATTTTATCTTGTCGTGATTGAGATTTAACAGTACTCGATTTATTGTCAGGGCTTTTATTCGAAAGAGAATTGTCACTTTCTTGGCAAGCAGAAAACAGAATAGCTAACACGAAAATCTTGTAATGCATGTAGGTAGTTTACTTCTATAAAGTTAAGTATTGACATCGTTACAATTCCGAAATATTCTTTCTAATTATAAACACGTTTTAAAGAAAACAGAATAAATACGTAACTTTGCACCCAAAATTAAATAAGAATGGCTACAAACAGAACATTTACGATGTTAAAACCCGATGCAGTTGAGAACGGGCATATGGGAAAGATTATTGACATGATAATCCAGTCTGGTTTCGAAATTAAAGCGATGAAATACACAAGATTATCAACGGAACAAGCTAAGAAATTTTACGAAGTTCATGCTGAAAGACCTTTCTATGGTGAGCTTGTTGAGTATATGACCTCAGGTCCAATTGTGGCTGCCATTTTAGAAAAAGAAAATGCAGTTGCTGATTTTCGAGCGTTAATAGGTGCAACAGACCCTGCGGAAGCAGCAGAAGGCACAATTAGAAAATCCTATGCAGAGAGTAAAGGACGAAATGCAGTTCATGGTTCTGATTCAGACGAAAATGCAGTAATTGAAGGAAAATTTCATTTTTCGGCAAACGAAATATTTTAATTAGTGATTATAAAATGTAAAGACTGCTAAGGCAGTCTTTTTTTGTTTACAGATGAAACATGCGGAAGCCATAGAGAAAAGACGAACCTTCGGGATAATTTCTCACCCAGATGCCGGAAAAACCACCTTAACTGAAAAGCTTTTGCTCTTTGGTGGTGCAATTCAAACTGCAGGA
>DORI01000039.1 GCA_003512365.1 Crocinitomicaceae bacterium
ATGCTTCCTCCACAGTATACTTGACAACCAGAAAGTATACTGTGGAGGAAGCATTTCACCTGGACTTGAATTGAGGTTTAAATCACTAAACGATTATACTGCCCGTTTACCTCTTCTAGAAAAAAAATCCTTTCGTTCACTTAACGGGAAATCGACCGATGAATCAATTTTGTCCGGAGTAATTTTAGGTTTAGAGGCGGAAATTTTTAAACGAATCGAATGGTATGAAGCTCAATATGATGACTTAACTATTTTTGTGACAGGTGGAGACGCTTCTTATTTTGATTTCCATCAAAAAAGTAACATCTTTGCAGACGAAAATTTAACGCTCAAAGGAATTTATTCCATTTTTTGCAACCATGCACAATAAACTATTTTTACTATTCTTGATTTCAATTAATTTCGGTTTTGGTCAATCCTTTTCGACCTCTCCGATTTCTTATTATGGAATTGGTGAAAAATCATGGCAATCTCACGCTATTTATTCGGCATTAGGATATGCCGGCATTTCGCACTTTGATTCAACGCAACTAAACCTTGAAAATCCAGCCTCGTATAGTTTCTTGAGCCAGGGGAATACCCTTTTTTCACTAGGAATGGGAGGACGAATTTCTCAATTTGAGTCACAAGATGCTTCTGTCATTAGATCACAATATCTGCTTGATCAGTATGCTTTAGGTTTTAAAATGAAAAAAAACATGGGAATGGTTTTTAGTTTAAGACCATATGCCAATAGAGGTTATCAAGTAACAGATTATACCTTTACTGGAGTTGATTCTCTGAGATATTCTTATATTGGAAAGGGAGGAATGAGTGAATTTATTTGGGGTGCAAGTTATAGACCTCTAAATAAAAAAGTCATCAAGTTTTCTTTAGGCGCAAATATTGGATATGCCTTTGGAGCAACGGAAAAAATAAGGAGAGCTCAACTTCTACCTGCCACATCGGATTACCCAGCTGGAGAACAGAATACTGTTATGAGGTTGAATAATTTATCTGTTTACACAAGTGCTTTGTTGCAGATTACTCCATCCAAGAATCATCAATTAGTAATTTCAGCTGCATATGAGCCAAGAACCCTTGCTTCTCGTTTAAGAACTGTTTCTTCTCTTTCTAATGTTACGATTGGAACAAACGGTCGACCAGTTTATGATGTGTTGGACGCAGATACAGTAGATTACGGATATTTTACAGAATCAATGGTTGCAGGAATCGCTTATACTTTATCGCTTCCTAAATGGCGAATACAAACTAGAGAACTTCATCCTACACTTAAATTACTTGGATCATATAGAAACAGTTCATCTCGAATTTCTAATATGGATTCTACTAAAACAAGTGGTTGGTACGGTGGAATTCAATTTAATCCTGAAAAAAATCTTTTTGAGAATTTATCAGTTCTGAAGTTTGCAGAAAAATTGTCATACCGGTTGGGAGTTTATACGGTAAATAATGAATTTTCTGATCAGCGAATAGCAGACTTTGGCACAACATTTGGAATCGGCATTCCGATTTTGATTCAGCAGTCTCTTTCATCCGTAAATTTGAGTTTTCAAATGGGTAAAAGAACAAATGAATCAACTTCGTTAAAAGAGAACTATGGAGGAATGCAAGTGGGCTTGATTTTTTGCCCCTCAAGTTTCGACAGATGGTTCAGAAAACGTAAACTAGATTAATCAAAGAAAAATGAAAAACGCAGTACTTTTTGGAATTTTAACGCTGACAAGCGTAGTTGGATTTGCTCAAAATGACTCGATTCAAAAACGCGAATGCGATAGAATGAGATTTTTGGCAGGTGAAGAATTGAAATTAAAAAATTTCGCAGGTGCCTTGACTTATTATCAAAAGGCAGAAACAATTTGTGGTAATTTTGATAAAGCAGCGTACGAAAGAATGTCTCAAGCCGCAATTAATGCGAACGCAACAGAGACAGATAAGGTGAGAAAAGCACTTTTCGCTGATACTGTCATTTCTATCTACGGAAGGATGGATTCTAAATCATTTTTTGATCAAAAAAATGCCCTTACCCGCGCAAGTTTCTATTTGAAAACTACAACAATTGATCGAGCAAAAGCTGATGAGTGGTATACACAAGCATTAAAAAATGGTGTCCAATTTAATGAGTCTCAATTGTTGACCTATTATAACAATCTATATCAAATGTATATTGCATCAAAAGATGACTTGAAAGGAGCAATTAAGAAGCGTTTAATTAATGATTATTTTGTTTTTAGTAAGTTAGTTACAGATGCAGGCATGACACCAAAGACACAAGAAACACTGACAAATGTATTCAATACCTTGATTAAAACTTGTGATGACATTCTACCTGACTTAGCAGGATTCATGAAAACTTTGCCTCAGGAAAAAGAAGCTAAAATTAAAACCGTTAACAACTTCATGACCATTTTAAAAGAAAAAGGCTGTACAGGAAGTAAAGAATACGAAATGTTAGTTGACACGATAATAAAAGTTGATAACAGCATTGATGCGGTCTTGGCAAAAGCAAATCTTCAAATGGCAAAGAAACGTTATGATGACGCCATCTCAACTTATAGAACGGCTATCAATATGTCTACAAGTAGCACGCAAAAGGAAGACTTGGAATATGAAATTTTGGAAATTGTGTACTTCAAAAAAGACAATATTAGAGGAGCATATAACATGGCTATGGGAATAAACGGTTCTAAACGATCTAAGGCTTTAGAGATTGCGGCTGATTGTGTAGCGAAATTGGCGAATTCTTGTGGTACCAGTACGTTTGAAAGAAAATGTAATTATTTATACGCTGCTGAATTAGCGCAACGAGCAGGCGACGGTTCCAAAGCGTCAAGATACAGAGCCATGGGACCATCTAATACTGAAATTTTCACGGAAGGGAATCCTTCATCTGCGAGCCTTTCTTGCTGGGGAGTTTCAGTATCATTAAAATAATTTTGAATTCTATAAGTCCTTATTTGAAATTGATAATTCCTGTTGCATTAAGTGCAACAGGAATTCTTTTTTCATGTGAAAATTCGATGAGCGAAATTCGTCGTGTCGACATTGACTACAACACTCCGGATGAAATTTCAAAAGAATTGAGACTCGTTTATGCAGATTCTGCAAAAACAAAAATTGAATTATTCGCAGCAACTGCTGAAAAGACAAATGGAAAACAGGAAATAACCAAATTAAAGGATTCACTCAGAGTCAATTTTTATAACAAAGAAGGTAAAAAAGTATCCACTCTTTTTGCATTGTATGGAGAGATTAATGACGTGCAAAACATGGTTTATGTGAAAGATTCTGTTAGATTTTACAATTTCGAAAAAAAACAATTAGTTGAAACTGAAGCCCTTTTTTGGAATAGGCTAGACAGTACAATTTATACCGAAGGACAAGTTATTGTGAAATCCCCGGATGGAATTGCATTGGGAACTGGTTTTCGAACTAAACAAGACTTCAGTAAATATACAATATTGAAACCGGAGGGACAGATTTTAGTAAAAGATTCTAAAAACAATAAATAAACAAAAATGAATACATACAACACCATAATGAGGTATTTCTGGTTAACAGCTGCAATTTTAATTTTCATTGTAGTAACTGTAATGGGAATAATCGATGGATTTTCAAAATGGGTATTTTATTACCTTTTCGTGTTAACTTCTCTTGGAATGTACTTCTTAAAAACGTGGATGATGAAAAGATTTGTAAACCATCAAGCATATTTAGAGGAACAAAAACAAAAAAGTAAAGAAACGTTGTAACAAAATATGCTGTTCATTTGTCTTTTGAATCAATGCGATTATTTTTTTTAATAATTCTTTTCACAACTACATCAAACCTA
>DORI01000044.1 GCA_003512365.1 Crocinitomicaceae bacterium
AATGATTCCCTTTGTTATCAGGCTAAAGATGGGACTATTAATGAACAGAAAGCCATTAGACTAAGTGTAGATCCTTACCTTAAGGTTTTTGATAAATACAGCAATAAACATTTTTTACGTGCGCGTTATTATTTGGTAACAACTGGAAATAATGTTGATTACAAAGACGCTTCCTTTGCACAAATGTATTACTTGGATTACCAAATTCAGAAAAAAATTGGATTAGGAACAAATCTCTCTGCAGGAGTTACAAACAATACCAGCACTGTGAAAAGTTGGGTTTTTGGCAATCATTTTTCTCAAAATATGGCAGCATATGGTCAAGTAGAATCACGTTTTAAGAAATTGGACATTTCTGCAGGAATGCGTTTAGAATATTACCAACTAGATAATAATCGACCAGATTCAAGATTTGAATACCTCGATTCTTTGTACATGCCTGTTTATCCGGTGTTTCGCACAGGAATACATTACGAGGTCAATAAGTTTTCACATTTGAGAGCATCACTAGGACAAGGCGTTCGTTTTCCTTCTATTGCTGAAAGATTTGTTTCTACTTCTGTGGGTGGATTAGTTATTTTTAAAAATCCAAGCCTGCAACCTGAGAAAGGATGGGCTGGTGAAGTGGGTTGGAAACAAATTGTTGCAATAGGTGAGAATTGGAAAGGCTATATAGATGCTGCCGCTTTTATAAATGAATACAGTAACATGACTGAATTTACTTTTGGTGTATATAATCCTTTAACAGGAGATAATTTAAATTGGCTCGGCGCCGGCGTCGCATCTCCTGAAGATTCAGCAATTTGGAACGGATTAGTAGCTCAAGGACTTACCATAAATAATTGTATTGGCTTCAAGGCAACCAATGCAGAAAAAGCAAGAATTGCAGGATTAGAGCTATCATTTAATAGCCAAGGAAAAATCGGCGATGTGGAACTTACCTCTTTAATTGGATATACTTACATGAATCCGATTAGTTTGAATCCGGATTCTACCTATAAAGCAACCTTTTCAGATTCATCCACAAATATGCTTAAATATAGATTTAGGCACATGGCAAAATTAGATGTTCAAGCAGGTTATCGCAACTTTTTTGTCGGGATATCGACGCGTTTCAATAGTCATATGGTTAATATAGATAAGGTATTTGAGGAAAGTATTGCAGGAAACGAAATATTGGAGGGACTGAGAGAATATCGTGAGAAATATAACAAAGGAGCATTGGTATTTGACGCTCGTTTTGGTTACACCTATAAAAAACAATACAAAGTAAATTTTATAGTAAATAACTTATTTAATGCGGAATACACCTCGAGGCCAGGTGATGTTCAGCCACCACGTAATTTCTTAATTCAATTTCAGTACACTTTGTAAGGAACAAAAATTAAACACTTTTACTCCTAAAAATTCGCAAAAAACTACTAATATTGAATTCTAAACCAAAACTATGAAAGGAAAATTTATTGTTTTCTCTTTCTGTTTTTTTGTTCCATATCTTAAGGCGCAAATAACAGGTAAAGTTGTTGATGCATCAAATAACCAACCCATCATCGAGGCAAAAATCATTGCTTCCGATGGCAACAAAGTCAAGTCAGATTTTGAAGGAAAGTTTAAATTGAATAGCTCAAGTTTCCCAGTTACAGTTGTAACATCTATGTTGCAGTTTGAAAATGATACTACGGTAGTTAAGGGACCTGGAGATATTTTGATAAAATTGAGAGTTCCAACTAAAGATTTAGGTACTGTTGTTGTTTCGGCAGGTCGCAGAAAGCAAGCGATAGAAGAAGTTCCAGTTTCAATGGAAATTATTCGTCCTCAATTGATTGACAATAAAGGAATAACCGATTTAGAGGCTGCTGTTGATCAAACTCCTGGGGTATTTACTATGGACGGTCAAGTAAGTATTAGGGGAGGATCTGGATTTGCCTATGGCGCTGGTAGTCGTGTTTTGTTATTGTGGAACGGAATGCCGCTTTTATCTGGATATGCTGGGGATACACAATGGAATGCGATTCCAATGGAACAAGCTTCTCAAGTTGAGGTCATGAAAGGAGCCTCCTCTGTGTTATATGGTAGTGGGGCTTTGAATGGGGTAATTTCTCTTCAAGAAAAGGAACCAAGCCCAAAAGCTGAAACAAAGATTAAATTACAATATGGAGTATACGACGGTCCAAGAAGAGAATCTATGAAATGGTGGGGAAAAGATTCAGCACAACGTTTCAATCCTATGAACCAACAAATCGAAGTGTACAGAGGTCAAATGTTTGCGCGTTATGGGTATACCTTATCTACGACCTTGTTTCATAACGATGGGTACCGCCAAGGCGAGAATGAATACAGAGGCAGAGTGAGTGGAACGATTTATTTTCGTCCGGTTAAATGGGAGCGACTGAAAGCCGGTATTGGCTACAATTACCAAATTCAAAAAACAGGTAATTTTTTAATTTGGCAAAGTGACTCTCTTGGGTACACACCAAGTGGAGGGGTTGACACAAGTAATGCCGCTTCAACCTTGACCTATAATCTAGGACAGCGCTTATTTATTGATCCTTATTTGAAATTTATCGATAAGAACAACAATAAACACCAACTTAAGACACGCATGTATTATGCACAGAATACAAATATTAATAACCCTGACCAAAGTAATGGCGCGATTATCTATTTCACGGATTACCAATTTCAAAAACAGTGGGATAACGGTATAACGCTAACATCAGGACTCTCAAATATTTACAATGTAGTGTTCTCTCAACTTTTTGGGGACCATACTTCAAATAACGTAGCTGCCTACACGCAGTATGAGCATAAAATAACAGATAAACTTGACTTAAGTGCGGGCTTTAGAGTAGAACATTTTATTATGGATGGAAAAAGCGGGGATTCAGATTTTAGATTTGGTAAAGACTCTAGTGCCTTTGCAATTCCAGTTTATCCGATTCTTCGCACAGGGTTACATTATGAAGTTGCAAAGTACTCTCACCTCAGAGCTTCAATCGGTCAAGGAATTCGTTATCCTTCTGTTGCTGAGCGTTATACAGCCACATCTGTAGGGGCATTGAATATTTTTCCTAATCCAACATTAACTCCTGAGAAAGGTTGGGCAGCGGAGATAGGATTCAAACAAGGAGTGAAAATCGGCGAGTGGAAAGGTATGCTCGATATAGCCGGGTTCATAAACAATTATTCAAATATGATTGAATTTGCGTTTGGACTATTCAACCCTGAAACAGGCAATTCGTTAAATACATCGACGCAAGAAGGATTAAATGAATATTTATCGCTTTTAAATCAAGGTTATACTATTAATAATATGATAGGATTTAGAGCCACGAATGCTGAAAAAGCGAGTATTACAGGACTTGACATCTCGTTTAACAGTATGGGTAAAATTGGTGAGTTTGAAATAATCTCTCTGGTTGGATATACATATATGAATCCGAGTTCTCTAAATAATGACCCTAATTATACGGTTTATAACTCCGATTCAACAACTAATATGTTGAAATACAGATTTAGGCACTTAGCAAAAGCTGATATTGAAGTCAACTGGAGAAAATTTAGCTTCGGTATTTCTAATCGTTATAATAGTTTTATGAGAAATATAGACAAAGTATTTGAAGAACCAATCGCAGGTAATACCTACATATTACCAGGATTAAAGGAATATAGAAAAATTTATAACAAAG
Organism: Crocinitomicaceae bacterium; assembly: GCA_003512365.1. GTDB lineage: Bacteria > Bacteroidota > Bacteroidia > Flavobacteriales_D > Crocinitomicaceae > UBA952. The sequence goes on from DORI01000044.1 coordinate 3,690, forward strand.
GGAATGTAGTGTTTGATTTTCGTTTGGGATACAAGTTTGGTGAAAATTACAGGGTGGGATTTATAGTAAACAATGTGTTTAATGCTGAATATACATCACGTCCCGGCGACATTCAACCTCCTCGAAATTTCCTAATGCAATTACAAATGAAATTGTAGTGAAAGTAATAGGAATCATACCCGCTCGTTATGCTTCAAGTCGATTCCCAGGAAAACCCTTAATCGATTTGAAAGGGAAAACGATGATTCAACGTGTATACGAAGGCGCTTCTAAATCTTCTTTAATCGATGAAGTAATTGTGGCTACCGATGACCAACGAATTGTGGACGAGGTATTAAGATTTGGTGGAAAGGTTGAATTGACTCGAGCTGAACATACATCAGGAACAGAGAGATGTGCGGAAGTAGCTGAAAGACATTCTAATTCAAATTTGGTTATCAATATTCAAGGCGATGAACCATTGATAAATTTCCAACAGTTGGATGAATTAATCCATGAATTTAAAGACCCTTCCGTAGAGATTGCTACACTTGCAACTCCGTTTAAAGAGGAGCTTGAATTTAAGAATCAGAACAGAATAAAAGTAGTACTGAATGCTGAAAGAGATGCGCTTTATTTTAGTCGTGCGGCAATTCCTTCAAATTCTCATGGAAATTCTCAGAATAACTTAAGATTGAAACACATTGGCGTTTATGCTTTTCGTCGTGATGTGCTTTTAAAACTGGCGAAATTGCCACTCAGCAATTTAGAGCAAGAAGAATCGCTCGAACAACTCAGATGGATGTACCATTTGTGGAAAATTAGAGTGGGAATAACCCAAATTGAAACCCCGAATATCGACACCCCTGAAGATCTTCAAACGGTTCTAAACAAGTTGTAGGGTTTTACTTCCTAATTTCGTTTAAGTTTTGTAACTTTGAATTATGTATTCCTTAGAAGCAGGTATTGTAGACTTATTAATGAAACACAACTGTGTTGTGGTGCCGGGGTTTGGCGGTTTTATTGGTAAAAAAATACCGGCTAAACTTGAAAGTGCTAGTGGAATTTTAATCCCTCCTTCAAAACAATTCTTATTCAACATTAATTTAATTGAAAATGATGGTTTAGTCCTTCATTATTTAGCAGCAAAAAGCGCCGTTGATTATTTTAGTGCAGAAAAATATGTTGGTCAAAAAATTGAAGAATGGAAAAATGATCTACAACATGGAAGGTCAGTCACTATTCCGAATTTAGGCATCATCCAAAAAAATGTAAACGGAACAATGGAATTTACGCAAGATGCTGATTCTAATCTTCTTTTACAATCGTTTGGTCTAAAAGAGCTTCTTTTTGTTCCTTTAGAGCAAGGTATAGAGGATGAAATTAGTAATAGCGAAGATGCTGTAATTGTTTCGAAAAAAGTAAATCTTTGGAAATATGCTGCAGCGGCATGTTTTATTCCTATAGCCTTTTATAGTTTTTGGTTACCAACCCAAACGAATGTTTTTCAGTCTAAGGTTATATCAATCGAAGACTTTAATCCATTTAAAGAAAACAAAAGTGTAGAATATCAACACAAAGATTTTATTTATACCAATACGCAAGAAAAAAGCGACGACTTGACGATTATCTCTTCAGAAGGTGATTCTATTGCAAATTTCATCTATGATGAGCACACGACTATTCCGGTTAGGATGGACTTAAACAAGAAGAAAATCATAGAAAAAGCAAAAAAAATAAATCAATTTAAACCTAGTCCTTCGCTTCCTATTGCCAATGAGGCAAAATTTAAAGTGGTGGTAGGTTGTTTTTCTAAAATGGAAAATGTTGAAAATTTTAAAGCGAAGTTGATGCGAGATGGTTTTGATGCTACTCACGAAAAGTTTGGCACTTTATTTCGTATTGTTATCAAATCAACGGATTCCATGTCGATAGCCTCAGAAGTGGTGGAGATTTCACGTCAGAAAGGTTATAAAGGCTGGATATTAAAAAAATAATTTCATGAAAAAATTGATTATTTATCTCGGTGTATACTTGTTCAGCACCTTAGTAATTTACGCCCAACAATATACCACAAATATTGAAGGAAGTAAATACCAATTCTCAAAAGTCGTTTCCTATGAGGCAACTCCTGTTCAAAGCCAGGGAATGACAGGAACTTGTTGGAGTTTTTCAGCGCTGTCATTTCTTGAGTCAGAGTTGATGAGAAAAGGTCAAAAAAATGTTCAACCGCTCTCTGAAATGTATATTGTTCGAAAGGCATACGAAATGAAAGCAGAAAAATACTTGAGAATGGATGGCAAGGTAAATTTTGCAGAGGGAGGAGCCTTTCATGATATTCCTTTGGTAATAAAAAAGTACGGAATTGTTCCTTATTCCGTTTATGATGGTCTAAATGGTTCAAAATCCTATAACCACAGTGAACTGTTTAAGGAATTAGACAACGAGATGAAGCTTGTTTTATCCAAAATAGGCGCCGAGGAAGGTGTTAGTGCAGATTACAAGAAGAGAATTTCAGGTATTTTAGATAAATACCTTGGCCCTGAACCTACCTCTTTTACTCTTGATAAAAGTGGTCAAAAAACAGATCCTAAAAACTACGCCAATCAATTAGGTTTGCAAATGGAGGATTATGTATCTATTACCTCTTTCTCAAACCATGAATTCAATAAGCCTTGCATGTTGGAAATTCCTGATAACTGGGCTTGGGGCGAAAGCTATAATGTTCCTTTGGAGGATTTAGTTTCTGTAACAATCGACGCATTGAACAAAGGTTATACCTTAGCTTGGGGAGCCGATGTTTCGGAAAAAGGATTTAGTTTTAAAAATGGTATTGCCGTGGTTCCTGAGAATTCAGCAACTATTGACGTCAAAGGAAAAGATAACCGCAATTTCAATGATGCCGGTGCGGATAGGATGGGAAATGCTTTTTTATCCCCAGTAAAGGAAAAGAAAATCACTCAAGAGGTTAGACAAAATGGGTATGATAACAAAACAACAACCGACGACCATGGTATGCATATCGTAGGACTTTATACTGATCAAAATGGAACTCGGTATTTTCTAGTAAAAAATTCTTGGGGAACAGGCAACTATCCAAAAGGTTATTTATATGTTTCTGAAAACTATTTCAAATTTAAAACGATTAATGTGTACCTTCACAAGGATGCATTGTCTACTGAAATAAAAACAAATCTTGGACTTAAATAATTTAATTACTAAATCTTATAAAACATGAAAAAACTATTTTTTTTGCTCTCTATTTCAAGTCTTCTTTTTTTAACTTCTTGTAGAAAACGATATGATAATGATCCATCTGCGTTGATGAATTATAAAATTGAAACGGCGTTCGATGAAATGACCAATATTTCTGATCAAGCTGTTACCGGAAATATGGTTTATTACAAATCAGGTGAAGTTGTTTACACAAAACCAGGTGCAACAACCAATTTACCAAAAACACCGTGCAATGTAATTATTACACTCGACACTACAAATTTTCCTAGGACAGTTACTGTGGATTATGGAAACACGAACTGTGATTGTAACGATGGAAAGGTGCGGAGAGGAAAGATAATAACTACTTATACTGGTCCCTACTTAGCTCAAGGAACTTTAATCACCCATACCCCTGAAAATTATTACGTCAATGATGTACTTATTCAAGGAACTAAAACAGTTGAAAATATGGGATTAAATACGACATCTCAGCCCTATTATCAGGTAGCAATTAATGGTTCTGCTACCAATCCAGATGGTGAAGTACTCAACTATACCTCCTCGAGAATACGTACGTGGGTTGCAGGTTTCAATACGCTTTTTGATCGATTTGACGATGAATACGATATTACAGGAACAGCAACTGGAACATTTTCCAATGGTGGAGGCTACGCTAGTGAAACAACTACTCCAATAAGAATAAAAGTAGGATGCGGTTTTCCTGTGAGCGGTATTCTTCAAATTACACCTGTTGACCGACCAGTAAGAACTATTAATTATGGCGACGGTTCATGTGATTTGACATTCACCGTCACTGTGAACGGCTACACTTTTACAATAAACTAAATTTATGATTAACAATATGAAAAGTGTTCAAAGTGTCATTTGAACACTTTTTGTTTTTTATTGTTAATTGAGTATTGATTTCTTGTTTATTTTTGTAATTCAAAGGAAATGAAAAAGATTGGTATAAACGGTTTTGGTCGTATTGGAAGAGGGGTGGTTCGAATTGCGTTGATGGATCCCTCGATAGATATTTGTCTGGTGAATGATCTAGCAGATTTGAATACTTTGGCTCATTTATTAAAGTACGATACTGTTCATGGTAAGCTTCCATTATCATTTATAAAAGAAGGTAATGCATTAATTTTTGAAAACGGAAAACGAATTCATTTTAGCAGTGTAAAGCAAGCCTCAGATTTGCCTTGGAGCGAATATGGTGTAGAAACAGTGATTGAATCAACCGGAATTTATTTAACCAAAGAAAAGGCCGGGCAACACATTCAAGCAGGCGCAAAAAATGTGATTATTTCTGCTCCGGCCACTTCTGAAGATATTCCAACAGTAGTACTTGGTGTTAATGATTCAAGTATTGATTTCAATACTAATATTCTTTCAAATGCATCTTGTACAACAAATAATGCAGCTCCATTAATTGCTGTTTTGAGGTCAATCCTGGATATTGAAGTTGCCTACATTTCCACAGTTCACAGTTATACTTCTGATCAACGATTGCACGATTCACCACACAAAGATTTAAGGAGGGCGCGAGCGGCTGCTCAATCTATTGTACCAACTTCAACAGGTGCAGCAAAAGCAATTACTAAGATTTTTCCCGACCTGGAAGGAAAGATTACAGGTGGATCGGTAAGAGTTCCCGTGATAGATGGCTCTATGACTGAGCTAACGGTTATAACGCCTACCAAAATAAGTGCTAGTGAAATAAATGCTGCAATGAAAAATGCTTCGGAAGGAAGTTTGAAAGGAATTCTCGCTTACACTGAGGACCCAATCGTATCCTCGGATATAATCGGACATCCTGCGAGTTGTATATTTGATGCTGATTTAACCTTAGTCTTCAACAATCTCATTAAAGTAGTGGGATGGTACGACAATGAAACTGGTTATGCTAATAGACTAGTAGAATTGGCTAAACGCTCTTAATTCTCTACAGCTTCAATTCCTGGTAAAATTTTACCTTCGAAATATTCAAGCAGCGCACCACCTCCCGTGCTAACGTAGCTTACTTTTTCGGCAAAACCAAACTTTTGAACAGCAGCAGCACTATCTCCACCGCCAATTAAGGTAAAGGCTCCATTGGATGTGGCATTTGCAACAGCCTCTGCAACAGCCTTCGTTCCCGATGCAAATGCATCCATTTCAAAAACACCCATCGGGCCATTCCATAAAACAGTTTGGCTTTCTTCAATTACTTTTGAAAAAGCAGCCTGAGAGGAAGGGCCAATGTCTAACCCCATCCAATTGGCTTCAATGGCGTTGCTTTCACAGCACTGAGTATTTGAAGTAGGTGAAAATGCATCAGCTATTATTGAATCTGAAGGTAAATGAATGTGAACGACTTTTTCTTTGGCTTTTTCGAGAATTTCTAAACATGTGGATAATCGCTCCTCTTCACATAATGACCCTCCAATTGTACCACCCGGTGTCATCGTTGGTGCTGG
>DORI01000243.1 GCA_003512365.1 Crocinitomicaceae bacterium
TCCGGCACATATCCGCGAATTTCTTGCGGTGAAGAGCCTGTTACATCTATGATTTTTGTAGATTTCGTTAAGACTACATTGGCACCGAGAACAGCTTCCTTTCCAACCCGAACTCCTTCAACAACAATGCAACGCGAGCCTATAAAAGCATCATCTTCAATAATAACCGGCGCAGCTTGTAAGGGCTCCAATACGCCGCCTATGCCAACTCCACCGCTTAAGTGTACGTTTTTTCCTATTTGAGCACAACTTCCCACGGTTGCCCATGTGTCTACCATGGTTCCTGAATCTACATAGGCGCCAATGTTAACATAGGAGGGCATCATGATGACACCTGAAGCCACATACGCCCCATAACGTGCAATGGCATGCGGAACCACACGTACACCCAATTCTTTGTAATTTCGTTTCAACGCCATTTTATCGTGAAACTCAAAGGGGCCAACTTCAATTGTTTCCATCTGACGAATTGGGAAATACATCACAACTGCTTTTTTAACCCACTCATTTACCTGCCATTCACCTTTTTCGAGAGGTTCAGCAACACGCAATCTGCCTTTGTCAATTTCTTCAATTACTTCCTCAATCGCTTTTATGGTATTTGGATTTTGTAGCAAGGTGCGGTCATTCCATGCTTCTTCTATAAGTGCTTTCATGAATGTTGGTCTTTTGTCAATGAAACGATGGTATTTTCCTCTTTCGGTACAAATAATAGAAAAATAAACCCAAGAATAAAGAATAAAGCCACAGAAAAGACAGAGTAACGGATATCCTGAAAAATGAGTTCTGTTAATCCAAAAAAGGCAGTTCCGAGGATCATTCCAATTTTTTCCGTCGCATCATAGAATGAAAAATAACTGGCATGGTCGGTTGTTTCCGGCAAGTACTTGGAATAGGTTGAGCGAGCAACAGCTTGAACTCCTCCCATTACCAATCCAACAAAAGCAGCTAAAATGTAGAATTCTACAGGTTGTGTAATAATATAGGCAAAAACACAAATTATTATCCAAATGACAACGTTAAGAATGATCACGTTGATGTTTCCAATTTTTTTCGCAAGCATTGCCGATAATTTAGCGCCAACTGCACCCAATAATTGAATCAGCAAGATGGCTATAATTAACCCTGTTTTTGCTCCTTTATCTGGCCATTCAATTTCTTTGCTGGCAAATACTGTGGCCATCAACATGACGGTTTGAACGCCTGTGTTGAAGAAGAAAAATGCATACAAAAACTTTTTGAGCCTTTGGGTTTGAACAAATTCTTTGAATACCAATTTGAGTTCANNGAAATCCTTTCCAAATATAATCTCTCTCCGGTTTTTTTTCATAAACATTATTTGGAAGAACGTGGTAGGTCATCTGTGCAAAACCAATCCACCAAAGGGCGACGAGTAAAAAACTAACTTTAGTCAAACTTGCATCAATTCCCATAATTAGCGCTAAACAAATAATGAGTAAAACCATGCTGCCCAAATATCCCATAATGTAGCCTTGGGCAGAGATCCGATCTTGATCTTTTGTTTCTGCAATTTCCGGTAAAAAAGCGTTGTAGAACACCAGGCTATTCCAAAAACCGATGGTTCCTAAGAAAATGGATAGCATTCCTAGTTCCACCTGTGCAGGATTGAAAAAGTATAGCGAAGCACAAGATAGCGAGCCTAAATAACAGAAGAATTTCAAGAATTTCTTTTTACTCCCCGTGTAGTCGGCAATTCCTGATAGCATCGGAGAAAGAAAACTCACACAAATAAACCCAAGTGACAATACCAATGAATAAATCACGCTCGGTGAAACTTGGTATCCGAAAAAATCAACAGTTACACTCCCGGGATCGACCTTGTCGGGGTCTAATCCGTTTTCTTTTGCATATAAATTTCGGGTGCTCGTTTCATAAAACAATGGGAAAATAGCAGAGGAGACCACCAAATTATAGACGGAATTTGCCCAATCGTATGCAATCCATCCGCGAATAATTCGTTTATTTCCTTTCTCTAACACGGCGGATAAAGTTAATAGAAAAAATCAAGTGGTTAATGAAGGTTGTTCGCCTTTATTTTTTAATGGTGAAAACTGGGATTTTTCTACCCATGATTTTCTCGATATCCCTAACATAAGGTTTTTCACTTTCTTCGCACAACGAAATGGCTAATCCAGAATTTCCGGCACGACCTGTTCTGCCAATTCTGTGAACATAACTTTCTGGATCATTGGGAATATCATAATTAATCACATGACTAATTCCTGGCACATCAATTCCGCGCGCCGCAATGTCAGTTGCCACCAAAACTTTAATTGAACCAGTTCTAAAGCCGCTAAGCGCTTTTTCTCTTGCCGCTTGTGATTTATTACCATGAATTGCTGCAACCTTAATAGATTCGCTTTCCAAATATTGCACAATACGATTAGCGCCATGTTTTGTTTTAGAAAAAACCAAAACACTTTCCACATCTTCTTGCTTCAGAATTTTCTTCAAAAGTAATTGTTTATTGCCTTTTGCCACAAGATTAATTCTCTGATCAATTCTATCTACAGTTGTGGCTTGCGGAGTTACTTCAATTTTAGCTGGATTAGTTAAAATAGAATCAGCTAATTCAGCAATAGCTTCAGGCATTGTTGCCGAGAAAAACAAAGTTTGTCTTTTTTCAGGAAGTTTCTTAATAATTTTTTTCACATCATGAATAAAGCCCATATCAAGCATACGATC
>DORI01000161.1:0-248 GCA_003512365.1 Crocinitomicaceae bacterium
AGGTCCCACGTATGAAAAAATAGATCCTGTAAGGTATATCGGTAATTTCTCTAGTGGTAAAATGGGATTTGAATTAGCCGAAAAAGCGTTGTTGAAGGGGTATTATGTGACCTTAATTACAGGACCTGTGAATCTCGAGTTAGCACACCCTAATTTGAAAAGAATTGATGTATTGTCTGCTCAAGAACTTCTTAGTGCTGTTAAAGACAACTGGTCTGACCAAGAAATAGGGATTTTTGCTGCGGCGG
>DORI01000161.1:253-6536 GCA_003512365.1 Crocinitomicaceae bacterium
GGTTGCTGATTATCGTCCATCTGAAGTATCGTCACAAAAGATAAAAAAGCAAAATACGGATTTTGATTTGAGGCTTACACGTAATCCCGATGTGATAAAGTGGGCAGCAGAAAACAAGAGAAAAGAACAAATTGTGGTTGGTTTTGCTTTAGAAACCAATAATTCTGAAGAATATGCGTTATCTAAACTAATGAATAAAAATTTGGATATTGTTGTCATGAATTCAATGGAAAATGAGGGAACAACTTTTCAATCTGATTGGAATAAAATTACTATCTTAGATAAACAAGGAGGGAAGGAAGAATTTGAGAAGAAAACCAAATCTCTTGTCGCAATTGATATTTTGAATTTTATAGAAAAACAATGAAGAAGTTTCTCTTGATTTTTTTAGGGCTTTTAATTTTCTCTTCGAAGAATTTTGCTCAAGAACTGAATTGCCAAGTTGATGTGATTGTAGATAATAAAGTTGAAGTAAGTTCAACAGAGAAGGAAATTTTGGATCAGATGAAACAAACGGTATCCGATTTCATGAACAATACAACCTGGACAAAAGACAAATNNCAAATTCAACATAGAAGAACGAATTAATTGTATCGTCAGAATTCAAATAAAATCAATTCCAAGCACAGGTAATTACAGCGGAAGTATTTCTGTACAATCTAATAGACCTGCATTTAATTCTAATTATAACAGTATTCTTTTTAACTTTCAAGATGACGATATGCAAATATCTTTCTCGCGAAATACGGTTTTACAGTACGCCCAAAATCAATTCAAAGACAATTTAACCTCAATTCTTGCTTTTTATGCGTATTTCATAATAGGANNATTATGATTCATTTTCGTTCAAAGGTGGGACTCCCTATTTTACGGAAGCACAACAAATCGTTGTTACGGCACAATCTGTTGGATTTGCGGGATGGAAATCAAGTGAAACAGGTAAGAAAAATCGTTTTTGGCTGGTTGATAATATCCTGCATCAAATTTATGAACCCTTGAGAGATTGTAATTATGCTTATCATCGTAAGGGGATAGATAAATTATACGACGATAAAGTTGCTGCAAAAAAGGCAATGTACGAGGCTCTGAACAAATTGAGCCCGATTATTCAGCAGCGACCAAATAACGTCAACGTTCAAAATTTTCTTTACGGTAAATTTCTAGAATTTAAAAATGTACTTTCCGATTCCGACGTGAAGGAGAAAACGGATTTCGTTAATCTACTTAAGAAATTAGACTCAGGAAATTCGTCGCGTTATGCTGAAATAATGAATTAATATGCTAAGGCAATTAACGATTCAGAATTTTGCAATTATCGAACATGTAGAATTGAGTTTTCAATCCGGATTTTCTGTAATTACCGGAGAAACAGGATCAGGAAAGTCCATGTTGCTCGATGCTTTACACTTGATTTTAGGAGAACGTGCTGACTTTAACATTATTGGTCCTTTAGCGAATAAAGCTATTGTTGAAGGAAAGTTTAAATCTAATGCGGATATTCGTACTTGGTTAAGTGTTCATGAAATTGATGAAGATGGCGAATTGATTGTTAGGCGTGAAATAACCAAAGAAGGTAAATCGAGAGCTTTTATTAACGACACACCAGTAACATTAAATCTTCAACGTGAATTGGCTATCAAGTTAGTTCATATTCATTCTCAGTTCAACACTATTGAGTTGAAAGATAAGCGATTTCAACTGGAACTTTTTGACCATTTGGCAGAAACAACAGCGTTAGCTTTATCCTTTCAAAAAAAGTTTAGTTCCTTTCAGCATGAGAAAAATAAATTAAATTCCTTGAAAGATTCTTTTAATGAAGCAGAGAAGTCAATAGATTATACACTTTACTTGAAAGAGGAATTATCAAAATTAAATTTATCTTCCATAAATTTCCAAGACTTAGAAAAGGAATTGAGGCGGGCAGAAAATCAAAGTGGGTTGAATGAATGTTATGCCGGAATTGCTGCTATCGAGGAGGAAGGTAGTGTTTTGGACATTCTGAAAAGGCTTAGTTCTTCTACTGATAAATGGTCAACTGTTGATGAAGGTTTGAAAGAACTAGGCGATAGAATTTCAAGTGTACGCTTAGAGCTAAAAGATATTTCATCTATTGCAAATGATAGTATTTCAGAATCAGAGTTGTCAGTGTCAGCAATGAACGAGTTGACCCAAAAAATTGATGAGTATAATCGATTGCTTAATAAGCACAAATGTAAAGACCAAGAAGAATTGGTGCATTATTATCATGAGCTTAGTAAAGAAACGTTGAATATTGAGCAATTAAAGGAGCAAATCGTTCAATTGGAACAGGTGATATTCTCCCAAGAAAAACTCTTGATGGAATTAGCAAAAACCTTACATGACGCGAGACAAAAGCAAAGTGAAAAGGTTATCAAGNNAAAAGAGGAAATTGATAAATCAGGAATTACCAAAATGGAATGGCTTTTCTCAGCAAATTTTGGTTATGCTCCGGTGTCAATTGAAAAGGCCGCAAGTGGAGGGGAGCTTTCACGATTAATGTTGGCTCTTCAGAAGATGTTGTCTGAGAAAAAAGAATTACCAACCATTTTATTCGACGAAATTGATACGGGTGTTTCTGGTGAAGTTGCCGAAAAAATGGGGAAATTTATAAAAGTAATGGGTAAGCAGAGACAGATTTTTGCCATTTCTCATTTGCCTCAAGTTGCAGCCAAAGCAAATGCTCATTTTTTCGTTAAAAAAAATATTGAAGATAATCGTGCGATAACCCAAATTGTTGAGTTGACTGAAAATGAACGAATAGAGGAAATTGNNAATTACCAACAGCGCTCGACTTACAGCAAAAGCTTTAATCAATGACTGATAGTTTTTTCATTGAATTTAATATTCCTAAAGAAAACATTAACCTTAATCATCAATCTTCTGTCATTACTTTGGGTAGTTGTTTTTCTGATGAAATTGGAGAAAAATTATCGTTCGCTGGATTTGATGTTTTAGTTAATCCATTAGGCACTTTGTTTCATCCCATGTCTATCGCTCATGCGCTTTCATTTGCCTTAGGTCAACGCGAAAAGTACCTGGTTAAAAAGAGTGATGTTTTCTTGGATTATGCATTTTCTGGTAAACTTTATGCTATGAGTGAACAAGAGCTTTCCTCGAAATTGGGAAATATTGGTGATCAATTGGCCCGGAAATTAAGTAGTTCAACGCATTTGATTTTAACTTTTGGTACTTCTATTGGATATGAATTGCCTTCAGGCTTTTTGGTTGCAAACTGTCATCAACAGCCGGCATCTAATTTTCATAAAGTAAATTCTTCAATAGATGCAATGTACGAAGCTTTATCTACTATCTTGGATAAGTTGTATCAAATTAATTCAGATTTAAAAGTTCTCGTAACGGTAAGTCCCGTCAGACATCTAAAAGATGGAATAATAGAAAATGGACGAAGTAAAGCGAAATTACTCTCTTTGTGCGAAATGCTTGAAAGTAGAGGAGTTAACTATTTTCCGGCGTATGAAATTTTCATGGATGAATTGAGGGATTATCGATTCTCAAAAGAGGATTTAACACATCCGAACGAAATCGCTGTTGATTATATCTGGAATAAATTTAAAAATGCCTATCTCGACGAAAGTACCTTAAAGTTAACCAGTGAGGTAGAAGCCTATCATCGATCACTAAACCATAGAATTCTATATCCAGAAAGTCAAGGAGCTAATGATTACAAGGAAAAACTCATTCAGACGTATGAAAATCTGATAAATCGAATGCCGAACCTTCGATTGAAAAGCCTTCCTCTTTAAAATACTGGTTTAAAAAACTCAACATAAAATGCTGTCTTTCTTGCGCAATTTCTTTTGCGGTTTGCGTTTCCATACGGTCTGTCAATAGAAGTAACTTCTCGAAGAAATGATTAATTGTATGAGACTTTCCAGCAGAATAACTTTCTTTTGTTTTGTGTAAGATAGGATGAATAGATCGATCAAATAATGGTCTGTTTTTAGACCCTCCATATGCAAATGCCCTTGCAATACCAATAGCACCAATGGCATCTAAACGATCGGCATCACGAACAATTTTACCTTCCAGAGTTATTTCAGAGTCCTCTACAAGAGCTCCTTTGAATGATACCGCCCTAACGATTTTTTCAATTGAATTCGCAAGGTGTTCATCTTGATAATGTTCAAGAACTATTTCCTTGGCTACTTTCGATCCTAATTCAAAATCGTTATTATGGTATTTGTGATCTGCAATGTCATGAAGTAATGCACTGAGCTCAATGGTTAACAAATCTCCGCCTTCTTTTTGTTGAATAATTCTAGCATTTTGCAATACCCTTTCAATGTGATGCCAATCGTGGCTACCTTCCATGGTTAGGAATTTTTCACGGACTTTTTTATAAATATCAGGAAACAAAATTTGTAAATTATTTTTTAACGAAACGCTTTACAATGATTTGATCCTGAATCATAAGTGATATCACATAAACACCTGATTGTAAGTCTTCAACATCAACTTGTGACGAGTCGAATTTTTTAACAAGTAAACCTTGTGAATTCCAGATATCTCCCATTACAGGTGAATTTGTTCCCGTGATATTTACCCATTTTTCAGTTGGATTAGGATAGAGTTTAATTGTTGGTATGGAAACAGAAGTTACACTGTTGGTGTCGATGTCTTTTTCTACTAACAAATCATCAAAATATAATTTATAACCGTCATAGGTTCGTAATACAAATGCAATATATACGGTACTGTCATCATAACCTGCTTGAGATAAATCTACCGATCGTGTTGTCCATTCAAAATTTTCTTCTTCGATTGCACCGATAGTATCTGTAAAACTAGATACCGATGCATCTGTGTGAGATATAAGAACTAGATAGTCATCGGGATAAGAAGGGTCGTGTGATTTTGCCTTCCATGAAATTTTATTTCCAAAGGACCCTAAAGTTAGTGAAGGTGTAATTAGCCAACGATCTGCAGTGTCTATTGGTGAAAAATAGGAAGTTGCCGACGCTACAAAATTGGCAGCACTATCTGGATCAGAAATCCCAATCCATGCTGCTTGATTTAAATATTCCGTCATACTTGGGTCTTCAGTATTTGCATCTTGATCGAGAATTGTAAATGAAAGAGGAATTCCTGACTGAAAATCTGTAGAGAAAACAGTTGTTTGCGCACTACCAATTTGCAGGTTGAAAATGAGCAAAAAGAAGATAAATAGTTTCGTCATATGGCAAAAATAACGCTAATCGACCAATGAAATGAGTATATCCTTGAATTCTTGGTAAAAAGCATCAAATTCTATAAGTCTTTCTTTGAAAAATTGATGAATAGTCGCCCAATCTTCATCATTATAGAAGTTCACATTTTCCAATTCCCAAAAAATTCGACCAATTTTTATCCCTTCAGCATTAATAAATGATTCATTCCATTTTGTTGGATGCTTCATTGTTTCTTCCAAAACCTTTTTCAACTCACCTAATTGTTCCCAAAAAATTGCTTGAATTCCTTCATCTTTGAACTGTACATCATAGCAGACAGCAGTGAGTTTTCCATCAGAAATTAAGCGCAGGTATGTGTTTTTCACCTCAGTAGGGTAGGTCGACCAATTGACTCTTCTGCCTGAGGAGGATACCCGCTTCCTCATGACTTCTTTAAAAGCAGACCAGAACAAGAGATTTCGTTCTTTTCGCGCTTCTTTAGACAACATGTTTTAGTTATTTCCTTTAGCGTGATCTGCTAAAAACTGTTGCAATCCGATGTCGGTTAATGGATGTTTTGCCAACGCTTTGATGGCACTCAAGGGACCAGTCATCACATCTGCTCCAATTTCAGCGCAATGTATGATGTNNTCGGATGGCGCACAGAAGCGGCTAAAATTTCGGTATCAAAAGCGTAGTTATCGTAAATTCCACGAATTTGCTCGATTAATGCTAATCCGTCAGTTGAAACATCGTCCAATCGACCTAAGAAAGGAGAAATATATGTTGCTCCAGCTTTTGCGGCTAAAAGAGCCTGTCCGGCAGAAAATATTAAGGTACAATTTGTTTTAATGTTTTTTCCAGAAAAGTATTTTATTGCTTTGATGCCCTCAGGAATCATTGGGATTTTCACCACAATGTTTTTGTGCAAAGCGGCCAACTGTTCTCCTTCGCGAATTATACCCTCAAATTCAGTTGAGATAACTTCGGCACTTACTGGGCCGTCCACAATGTTACATATGGCTACATAATGATTCAAAATATTCTCCGCACCTGTGATTCCTTCTTTGGCCATTAAGGACGGGTTTGTGGTA
>DORI01000210.1 GCA_003512365.1 Crocinitomicaceae bacterium
AATTATTGGGAAAAATCTTTCAGAGAAATTAATTGGGACAATTGGCACTTTAATGGTGGTCATACCTTTCCTGATAGCAGCAAGTATCTTTGCTTCATTTGACAAACCTATTCACGTGCATGCATTTACGATGCTAGAAATGGATTCGTTCCGATTGGATGCTGGGTTTAAATTAGATAGTCTCTCACTTTGGATGACCATGATCATTACTGGAATTGGTTCTTTAATTCACATTTTCTCTATTGGTTACATGCACGATGATAAAGGATTTTATAAATTCTTCACGTACTTAAATCTATTCGTATTCTCTATGTTAATTCTTGTTTTAGGAGATAATTACATGATGTTGTTTTTCGGCTGGGAAGGCGTTGGTGTATGTTCCTTCCTGCTCATTGGTTTTCATTATGCCGATAAAATAAAAGGTATGGAAAACAGTTTGGCAGCGAGAAAAGCATTCATAATGAATCGAATCGGTGATTTGGGTTTATTGGTGGCCTGCTTTTTACTTTTAGGAAAATTTGGGACGCTGAACTACGATCAAATTGGCATTGCAACTATCTTAGGTGAATTTCAAAAAGATTCTGTCTTTATGATTTCAGTTACTCTTTCTTTATTTCTTGCAGCAACTGGAAAAAGTGCTCAAATTCCATTATTTACGTGGTTACCTGATGCTATGGCCGGTCCAACGCCCGTGTCTGCTTTAATTCACGCCGCGACCATGGTGACAGCAGGAATTTACTTGACCATTCGTTCAAACTTTTTGTTCGAATTAGCTCCTTTCACAAAACATATTATCTTATTTATTGGATTATCAACCGCATTAATAGCCGCCTTTATCGCTATGAAACAAAATGATATTAAAAAGGTTTTGGCCTATTCAACAGTTTCTCAATTAGGATTTATGTTTGTCGCACTAGGTCTTGGAGCGTATACCGTTGCACTTTTTCATGTAACAACACACGCCTTTTTTAAAGCCTTGTTGTTTCTTGGTTCAGGTAGCGTAATACATGCAAATCATCACGAGCAAGACATCACAAAAATGGGAGGTTTGAAAAAATATATGCCGACCACGCACCTGGTATTTTTGATAGGAACACTTGCAATTTCAGGTTTTCCGTTTTTATCCGGTTTTTTCTCAAAGGACGAAATTTTTGCAGCAGCCTTTACTCATGGTTATCTTGTTTTTGGTTTAATGGTGCTTGTTGC
Organism: Crocinitomicaceae bacterium; assembly: GCA_003512365.1. GTDB lineage: Bacteria > Bacteroidota > Bacteroidia > Flavobacteriales_D > Crocinitomicaceae > UBA952. The sequence continues at coordinate 1,207 of DORI01000210.1, forward strand.
TGCCATGACAACTACCTACATGTTTAGAATGTATTTTTTGGTTTTCCATGGATCTTTTCGTGGTGACAGCCACACAGAAAAACACCTACATGAATCAGGGTCATTGATGACGCTTCCACTTATAGTTTTAGCCGTGTTATCAATTATTGGAGGTGCACTCAATTTACCTACGTTCCTTGCTGGTGAACATGCGCATTGGATGAATCATTTCCTTGAAGAAACCACTTTAGGTCTTGCATTGGTACATCCTCATCATCTTGAAGACGGAACAGCCATTGGAATAATGATAGGAACAACCCTGATAACATTATCTCTAATTTTTTGGGCCTATTCAGTTTATGCTAAAACTAATTATCCGATATCCAAAGAGCAACAATTTAAAGGTTGGGCTGAATGGTCGAGCAACAAACTTTATTTTGATGAATTGTACAATGCACTTTTTGTAAAACCTACAGAATTTATTTCAGCTCGCTTGTTAATGAATGTAGAGAAGAATTTGCTTTATGATTCAATACTGAAGTTAACTTCGGGAATACAAATTGGTGGGAATCAAGTTAGAAAAGTTCAAACAGGTATGCTATCTAACTATTTGTACTTTATGATTCTCGGAGTTATTTTATTTGTAGGATATTCACTTTATTACTTTAAGTTTTGGAATTACTAATTATACCTTTTGCTTTAGGATTAATTTCTTTTTTAGTCCCAAAAAATAATATTCGTTTTTTTGGACTCATCGGAAGTATTATTCCTGTTATATTGACTTGTATTTATCTAATGGATTACATTCCAGGGACATGGATTGAGTTGTATCGATGTGACTCAGAAATTCCCTTCGGATTAACCTTTACTTTGCATTATGATGGAATTGCTTTGTTAATGTTGCTTCTTACTGCATTTTCTTTTCCACTCATTTTCTTAAGTAATTACAACCGAGAATCAAGTCAATCAAATTTATTTCATGCCCTCGCATTCTTTATGCAAACAGGTCTATTTGGTGTTTTTTTAGCAGGTGACGGGGTTCTTTTCTATATCTTTTGGGAATTTACTTTAATTCCAATTTTCTTAATATTATATTGGTTTGGAAACGGTAATTATACCACGCTTGTAAAATTCTTTATCTACACAATGCTTGGTTCTTTGGCCATGTTGTTGTCGTTGATTTGGTTGAAACAACACGCACATAGTTTTTCCTATGGTGATTTAATCGCAGCGAACTTAACAGAAAAAGAAGGATTCTGGATAATGTCTGGATTCATGTTGGCATTCGCCATAAAGATTCCATTATTTCCATTCCACACATGGCAACCTGACACTTACTCAACTGCTCCAATGGCAGGGACGATGTTGCTTTC
>DORI01000219.1 GCA_003512365.1 Crocinitomicaceae bacterium
ATCGTAAGCAGCTTTATTTAATAACCTAAAATTCATAGTCTAAATTTAAGAAAATTAGTATTTGTAGGCACGAATGAATAAATTTCTGTAAATAATTAAAAAATGAAATGTCCTCAATTGTTTCTCAATACTTTTCTGATATTTAGAAATTCTCGGTTGTTTTTTTCTTTATTAAATTTTCATTGATGTTTACTATTTATTAATTTTAGAGGCAACTTAATTTTAATTACCTACGTTATAATTATAACTTAAAAGTTTATCCATGAAAAAATTATTTTNNTTGCTTCTGCATCAGTTGCATATGGACAGAGTACAGTTTCTATCTCAAGTGAAGATTACCAACAATTAAAACTTTCGGGAACTATAGATCCAAATGTTACCTACGTTTTCACTGATGTAGCTTTTCCTACAAACATAAAATATAACGGAGGGCTTCAAAAAAATGACCTGTGCGACTGCATGGTNNGAACTGTCCATTTACAGGTTCCTTTAGATTCAACCTTCACCTTGGCAATGTTGCCTAATGATGATAACTCCTCACCATTGATATCGCTTCCGTTTACCTTTGATTTTTATGGCAATACCTACAATTCTGTTTTCATTAATAATAACGGAAACGTTTCCTTTCAAGCCCCTTACATTACTTGGTCTGCAAACTCATTTCCTGACTCAACATATAATATGATTGCACCTTTTTGGGCGGATGTAGACACACGAGGTGGTTATGATAGTTTAGGCAATTCTTTAGGTAATGGTGGCAGTGTTTGGTATAAAGTGACACCAACAGCATTAATTGTAAATTGGGATAATGTAGGATACTTTAATATGCACAATGACCTTGTATCTTCTTTTCAATTAATAATAACTAACGGTTCAGACTCTCTCGTTTCAGCCGGTGGTAATGTTTCCTTCTGCTATCAAGATATGCAATGGACAACAGGTGATGCTTCTGGTGGATTTGGCGGTTTTGGTGGCACTCCAGCAACCGTCGGTGTGAATATTGGAAATGGTATCGATTATTTTCAAGTAGGTCGCTTTGATCAAGCAGGAAGTAGTTTTGATGGACCTTTCAATGGTAATGACGGTGTTGATTTCCTCGATGGTCAAGAAATTTATTTTAATGTGGCAGGAATTTCAACGTCAAATACACCTCCATTGTTAATAAGTAGTGCGATTTGCGATACAATTGATGTTTTTACCGGAGACACATTAAAAAGCTTAAATACAACCGGTTTTAATATCGGTATAATGACTCCTGAAAATGGCCAAACAATTGAGATTACAGGTAATTCAGATGCGCCAGCAGGAGCATTTTCATATAGTGTTACACAAATCAGTGAACAATTTTATGACCTTGAGGCATCGTTCAATGCTACCGGTGTTGTACCGGGAATTTACCACGCATCTATTACCGCTACTGATAACGGAACACCTGTTGGAATCGCAACAAGAAACTTTGTTTTTGAGGTAATCTATGAACAAGCAGCTAGTGCAAATGAAATTAATAGGCCTTCTTACAAGGTATATCCAAATCCAACAAATGATTTAATTAACATCACCATTTCTGATTCAGATAAAAATTTTCAAATCGAACTGATGGATCTATCAGGTCAACTAATACTGAGCGAATCCAATAAAAACGAACTTAATTTGAATCACTTATCAAATGGAGTTTACTTATTAAAAATTTCGTTGGAAGATCAAGTAATAGCTACCGAAAGAATTATTAAGAATTAATTTTAAGTGAATTTATTTTTAAATTAGGCCATCGTTGTATGGCCTTTTTTAATTACCGAAAATTTAAATAAAAAAGAACATTTCCACTAAATTCGAATTTATACGTAATTTTAATGATGAAACTAAAGGAACTTATTCTTAAATATTTCCCGGACATTTGGCAATATTTAGTCATTATTTTGATTNNATTTTTATTTTATGAAAAAAATAATTGGTCATGAAGCATTTTTAACTTTTATGTTTATTTGCTCTCTATTTTTTCGTTCTCAATCACAATTGAATATCGATTCCCTTTCTCACATTAATTATCAAGCACTTCATGGTGCGAATCTGAATGATGTTTGGGGATACGTGGATGAACTAGGAAATGAATATGCTATTGTTGGTACTTCTAAAGGAACTTCTATCGTGAACGTCACAAATCCAACTAGTCCAGTTGAAGTATTTTGGCTACCTGGTTCTGAATCAATTTGGAGAGATCCTTGTGTTTATGGGGATTATGCTTTTGTTACTACGGAAGCGGAAGATGGACTAACCATTATCGACATGTCGCCACTTCCTCAAAGCAATGTGTTGTCACATACTATGTACACAGGACCTATTGGAAATACATGGCAATCAGCGCATACTTGTTTTGTGGATGCAAGTGGATATGCCTATATTTTCGGTGCAAATCGCGGTAGTGGCGGTGTTATTATGCTAGATGTTCACACGGACCCTATGAATCCAGTTGAAGTTGGAACATTCGACAATTGGTATGTTCACGATGGGTTTGCTCGCAACGATACCTTGTTTGCTGCACATATTTACGATGGATTCTTCAGTATTGTAGATGTTTCCAATAAAGCATTACCCGTATTGTTAGGAACTAGAACTACTCCTGGATTTTTTACACACAACCTTTGGCCTTCAGCTAATGGTCAATTTGTCTATACCACAGATGAGATTTCAGGTGCTTATATTGCATCTTACGATATTACAAATCCATCACAAATAGTTGAAGTAGATAAAACAAGAAATTCTCCCGGTTCAGGAGTAATTCCACACAATGTTCATGTTAAAGGTGATTACTTAGTTACTAGTTATTATTCTGATGGTATCGTGATACATGATGCTTCACATCCTAATAACCTTGTTAAAGTTGGACAATACGATACGTATCCAACACAAACTCCTGGTTTTGATGGGTGTTGGGGTGTTTATCCATTTCTGCCCTCAGGAACTATTTTGGCAGCAGATATAACGCAGGGGCTTTTTATTTTAGGTCCGACATATGAAAAAGCTTCTTATTTGGATGGATTCGTAACGGATTCACAAACAGGTCAACCACTTTCAGGAGTCGAAGTTCAATTAACAGGAAATGATCAAGTTGAAATCACTCCTGTTAACGGTTACTATGCGACAGGTATCCTAGGGACAGGGTTGTACACGGTTACTTTCTCTAAAGTCGGGTATTATCCAAAAACCGAGTCGGTTGATTTAATTCAAGGTGAGGTGTATACATTACCTGTACAATTAGATCCAATTCCACCTTTCCCCCTCAATATTGAAGTATACGACGTGCAGACAGGAGCTCCAATAAGCAATGCAAAAATAAAACTATACCATCCTTTGATAACACATGAAGGTATCACGAATGGTATTGGTCAAGAAACATTTACACTCTATTATCCTTACCAATACCGAATAGCAGTTGGTAAATGGGGATACAAGGGGGCATGTAATTATGTAAATATTGATGAGACAACCAATACCCTTACATTTAACTTGGAGCAAGGATTTTATGATGATTTTGAGTTTGATTTCGGTTGGACAGTTACTGGAAATGCTGAAACAGGATCATGGGTAAGAGAAAAGCCTTTCATTACCTCCAATACCGTAATTGGAGTAGATGCAGATTTTGATTGTGGAGATGTTGCTTATGTTACTGGGAACCTTGATAATGTGTTTAATCCTGATTTAGATGATGTCGACAATGGTTTTACACAGTTACTATCACCTCAATTTCATGTGAATGGTATGACATCGCCACACATAAATTTTGCACTTGCCTATTATTGCTTCTATGGTCCGGGACAAGTAGACGATACCTTAACCGTATTTCTTTCTAACGGTTCTCAACAAATTAAGATTGATCAAGTTATTCCTCCTCAACAATTTATGAGTTGGTCATACAGAAGCATTCCAATTCCAGCAGGATTTACCATAAACAACACCTTACAATTAAAGATAGTAGCTTCTGACTATTCTCCCAATGTGAACGTGACAGAAGCCATGTTTGATTGGTTTTATGTCACTGATTATGATGCTTCAGGTCTTGAAGACTATAGCAAACAATTCCGTTGTTACCCAAACCCAGTTGAGGATATTCTAACCATAGAAAATCTTGATTCTGAATTCCCTATTGAAATTTTGAACACGATTGGTCAAAAAGTATGGCAAGGAAAAGTTAGTGATCCCGTTGAACAAATAAATTGCGGTTTGCTTCAGCCGGGTGTTTATACGCTCAAAAATGGTTCGAATTTGTTTAAATTTATGAAGTTGTAATTAAATACGAAAAACTATCGAACCTAATATGTATATTCGTCGTACAAAAAATCATGTCGCCTCAAATTTCAATTGTTGTACCACTCTTAAATGAATCCGAATCTTTGCCAGAATTGCACGATTGGATTGTTCGTGTTATGCATGAGAATCAATTTTCTTATGAAATTTTGTTTGTTGACGATGGCAGTAAAGATGATTCTTGGAAAACGATTGAAGCTATTGGAAAACAAAATCCAGCAGTTAGTGGAATAAAATTTCAGCGTAATTATGGGAAATCTGCTGCTCTTCAAAAAGGTTTTGAGGCCGCTTTAGGTGAGGTCGTGATTACCATGGATGCTGATTTACAAGATTCTCCGGACGAGATCCCCGAGCTCTATCGCATGATAAGCGAACAAGATTACGACGTTGTATCTGGATGGAAGAAAAAACGACATGATCCTCTTTCAAAAACGATTCCTACAAAGCTATATAATTGGGCAGCTCGAAGAATTACCGGTATTCATCTTCACGATTTTAATTGTGGATTGAAAGCTTACAAACTTACGGTCATAAAAAGTATCGAATTGTATGGAGATATGCATCGTTATGTTCCTGCGCTTGCAAAATATGCGGGTTTTTCGAAAATAGGAGAGAAGGTCGTTCAACACCAAGCTAGAAAATACGGCACTACTAAATTTGGATTAAATCGTTTCTTAAACGGCCCATTAGATTTGATGACCGTTGCTTTTATGGGTAAATTTGGAAAGAAGCCCATGCATTTCTTTGGAGCCCTTGGAGTTCTTATGTTTTTGATAGGGTTTTCGCTAACTTTCTATTTAGGTATTGATAAATTGTTTATCAATAAATCTGCAAAATTACTAGCAGATCGTACAGAGTTTTTTTTAGCGATTACTTCCATGATTATTGGAGTTCAGTTCTTTTTAGCTGGATTTTTAGCAGAGTTAATTGGACGTAATTCAAGCACTTGGAATCATTACATCGTCGAAAAGGAAATATGAATCTTTGGGAGGTTGACAGGTCATGGACTCTATTTCTTGACCGAGATGGCGTTATTAACGAACGAAAATTTGGTGGATATATTACCTCTCAGAGCGAGTTTAGTTTTCAAAAAGGAGTGTTAGAAGCATTTTCCATTTTTAATAAAACCTTTGGTAAAATAATAGTGGTCACGAATCAACAATGTATCGCAAAAGGAGTTTTATCAAGGTCTGAATTAGATGGTATTCATAAGTATATGCTCATGCATATAGAATCTTGTGGAGGAAGAATTGATCGTATTTACAGTGCTCATGAAATCAAAGGAGAACCACCTTTTCATAGAAAACCATATCCGGCAATGGCTATGTTCGCTAAGGAGGAATTCCCTTCAATTGACTTTAGTAAATCCATTATGGTGGGTGATACAGATAGTGATATTGAATTTGGCAAGAATCTTGGAATGAAGACAGTATTGGTTTTATCGAAAGAAGTAACCAAATCAACTCCTGACATTAGCATTAAAAATTTAAGTGAATTATGCGCATACTTTTAATCTTATTTCTTATTCCATT
>DORI01000087.1:0-5515 GCA_003512365.1 Crocinitomicaceae bacterium
GGTAAACAAGACAAAGACCAATAAGCATGGCTGTTCCAAGGGCTCCCATGGATTCTTTCTGACGTTTTATCTCTCCTCCCCATAACATGCGGACATTTGGATCCAAGGGTTTTTCTTTTAAATAGTTTTCTAAGGCTGCAGATACATTACCTGAGGCTGTTCCTTCTACATAACAACGGATGGTCGTATTCGAAATTCTGTTTTTACGTTCAAGTGAACCGCTTCCATTTTCAACAGTAATTGAGGCAAATTCCTTGAATGGCACTTGCTTCCCATCGTTTGCTGAAAAATACATATTCTTGATGTCATCTACATTTTTTCGATCAAATTGATCCATCATCACTTGGATGTTGTACTCTTGACCTTTAATGTCAAATTGATTGTCATTATTCCCTGTTAAACCGTTCTGCAATTGCATACCAACAGTTGCAATTGGAATTCCTAATTGCCCCATTTTTTCTCTGTTTAATTCAATGCGAATTTCTGGAGTAATGTCTTCAGTTGAAATAGTGGGGTCTTTTGCTCCTTTAATATCCAAAAGCGCAGCCTTTATTCTTTTAGCTTCCGTCATGAGTAGCTCTGGATTATCTGAAGAAAGAAATATTTCAATTGGAGCTTCTTCCGAGGCAACTAATCCCATGTTTAAAGCTTTCACTTCAATACCAGGATATTTGTCCTCAATCATTTTTCTGATTTTATTCATGTATTGAATTGTCGGGATTTCATTTTGCTTTCCATCCTTCATCTGAACGGTAATTTCCGACTTATTTTCAGCCCCGAAAGATGCTGCACCCATTCCTGAACTTGGTCCAGCCACGTTTGAGAACACAACATCAACCATTTCTGTTTCCGCCAAAATCAATTTTTCGATTTCCAACGTCGTCTTATTATTTTCCTCGAAGGTGGTGCTTTTATCGTACTTCAGTTTAATCATAAACTTTCCTTGGTCTCCCTGAGAAACGAATTCCTGTCCAACAATTCCAAGTCCCATTGTTGCCATACTACCAATAAAAATTACCAAAATAACGATTCCCGTGATAATTTTGTGGCGCAAGGACCAGCCTACTAACTTTACATATTGTTCCGTGAAAATTGTAACGCGTTTTTCAAACCAAATTAAAGGTATGTGTAACCAATTTTTTGGATTTAAATGCACTTCTCTGGCAAATCTTGAGGCTAACCATGGTGTTAAAGTAAAACATACGAACAAGGACATTAAAGTAGAAATTACAACTACGATGGAAAACTGATGTAAAATATCTGAAATTGTTCCTTCAATAAATACAACAGGTGAGAATACTACAACGTCAACTAGTGTAATGGCTAAAGCAGTAAAGCCAATTTCATTTCTTCCATCTAGAGCAGCCTTTCTTTTATCTTTTCCCATCGACAAGTGTCGGTAAATATTCTCCAATACCACGATGGAGTCATCCACTAAAATTCCAATTACTAAAGACATTGCCAATAATGTCATAAGGTTCAATGTGTATCCTAACAAATACATCGCAATGAAGGTGGAAACCAATGATGCTGGAATGGCAATAAGTACGATAAGGGCATTTCTCAAACTATGTAAGAACAACAACATAACGGCTGCTACCAGTAAAATGGCAATTTCAAGGTCATGAAGTACTGCGTCAACAGAATCAATAGTAGGTTTTGAAGTGTCTGTAGCTACCGTAAATTTTAATCCTACGTCTTTGTATTTCTCTTCGAGTACCTTAAATCGTTCTTTCGTGGCATTCGACATATCTACAGCGTTCGCATCGCTAGACTTTTTAATTCTTAATCCGATTCCATTTTGCCCGTTAAACCTACTAATAGCGATTCGATCTTCAATGTCATCCACTACCTCAGCGACATCAGATAATTTCACAGTTGAAGTCCCTTTAGAAAATAGTATCAAGTTTTCAAGATCAGTAATAGATTGGTATTTACCAGCTAACCTTACCGTCATCTGTTCCTTTTCGCTTTTAACTTTACCTGTTGGGAATTCAAGGTTCGATGCTGCAATGGCTTGATTTATATTGGCCATGGTTAAACCCAATCTTTTCATTTTGTCTTTATCGACATTGACTCGAAACGCTCTTTTTTCACCACCAATTACTTGAACTTCACCAACTCCTGAAACTTGTTTCAACTGAGGCAGAATTTGATCATCCATTAAGACCATAAAATCACGGTCATTGAGTTTGTCAGCATTCGCGCTTACCTGCAATACAGGCGATGCGTTTGGTTCAATTTTAGATACTACGGGATTCTGAACGTCGCTAGGTAGTTTACTTATAATATTATTCACTTTTCTCTGTGCATCTTCTAATGCTGCATCGATGTCAGTAGAAGCGTTAAATTCCAGTAAGACTACAGAGGCATTTTCTAAAGAGAAAGAAGTAACCTCTGTTATATTTTCCAATCCACTCAGCGCATCTTCCAGCGGCTTTGAAACCTGATTTTCAACTGTGGCAGGGGAGGCTCCTGGGTAAACGGTAGTGACTGTTAATACCGGAGGGGAGAAATCTGGAAGTAATTCGTAACTGAGCTGGTTATAGCTGATTAGTCCACCACCAATTAAAATCGTAAAAATTACGATAATTAAAGAAGGTCGTTTTATGGATATTTCAGTAAGTGTCATGTTCTTATTTCGTTTTTACGTTGCTGTTATTCTGAAGATTTACTTGTCCTTTAATCACGACTTCGTCCGAAATTGACAATCCGGAAATAACCTCGATAAATTCTCCATCGCTAGTCCCTGCATTGAAGTTGACTAAAACAGATTTACCATTTCTAACGACATAGACTTGTGGGCTTTTAGACGATCCAACCAAAGCTTTCCTAGGTATTGACAAAGCGCTTACGCTAGTTGAATTTGTTAGTGTTAACGAACCGTACATTCCAGCCATAATTTTGTGTTCGTTCGAATTAGTTACAATTGCCTGAACTTTATAATTATGGGCTGCATCTGCTTGAACACCAATAACTTTTATTTCTCCTTCAAAAGTGGTTGAACCATGAATATCTGCTTTAGCCGTAATTTTTTGACCAGTTTTAAACTTCAAAATATCTCTTTCAGGAACAGAAACCGTTAATTTTAATGAAGAAATATCTATTAATTCAACAATCGGAGTGCCGGGAGCAATCATGGAGCCTAGATCAACCATTTTCTTGCTAACAACACCACTAAATGGGGCTGTAATGGACGTAGATTTAAGTTGTTTTTGTAATTGCTTGAGTTGTACCTCTGCCGTTTTAAGTCCAAGGTCTACCTTTTCAAACTCGCTATTTGTCACTACATTTTCTTTTTTTAGTGCCGACAAACGCTCAAAGTCATTCTTCAATTGATTGATGTTTAATTTTGCAGTTTCGATTTGTAAAAGAATCATTTCATCGTCTAATTTTGCTAAAACTTGGCCTTTATTGACAAAGTCTCCCTCTTTTACATTTAAACTAATCAATTTTCCTCCAGCCTCCGAAGCGATATTGTTCTGAAGATTGGCATCAAAAGTTCCTAAAAATGATAGAGAACTCTCGAAGGTATGATTGCTTGGTTTGGTGACATCTACCAAAACTGCAGTCGAAGGGTCGCGCTCAAAAATTTTTGTAGCCGCCTCCTCTTTATTTGACATGAGCTTAAGAGCTGCTAAAACAATAACGGCTAATGCAAAAAGTGAGATAATGATGATTCTTTTCATAAGTAATTATTTAATATTTCCGATTGATTTTAGGTACTCTAATTCTGCTTGTCTCAATTGAACATAAGTAGAGACAATATTATTTTGAGCTTGGTAAAGACTATTTTCAGCAAGTATTAATTCTGTTGAATTGGCAAGTCCTTTTTCAAATTTAAAGTTTGTTTGTTGGTATACATTTTCAGCTAATTTCAATTGTTCCCTAGAAAGTGATAATGCATCAGATTTGAGTTTGATTTGTCTTTTGGCTTGATTGGCAGCCATTTCCAGTTGTTGGTTTGCTAAATCATATTGATTCGTTAATTTATCTGAGCGGATGGCGTTCATTTTGCTTTTGTGCATGCGTTGTAAGCCGTCAAACAAAGACCAATCAAGACGAAGTCCAATAAACACACCATCGATTCCTTTTCTGAAGTCGTCTTCCGGTTTAATGTTATAGCTGTAGTTGTAAACTCCGTATAAATTTAAATTTGGTAAATAACTCATTTTAATTCCTTTACCTTCTTCTTTATTCATTTCTTGCTGTGATTCAATTAATTTTAGTGGGTAAAACTGCTTATTATCCTCTGCCTTAATTAATGACTGTTCGATAATAACATCCTCAGCTAGTGTTAGTGTTTTATCTTTTGGGTAACCAATTAATATTTTAAGTAAGTCTAAAAGTTGTTCTTTAGATGCTTGAGCAGATGCTATTCCATTCTCCAAATTCAACAGGTTTACTTTAATTTTATCCGCTTCCAATTGAAGAGCTAATCCTTTTTCTACTAGTGAATTCATATTTTTTAACACCTTATTTGTTTGAGACAAGTTGCTTTCAAGAAATGATAATTGTTTTTCCAAACCTTGAAGTAGAAAATAGGTATTTGACACTTGATAGCGAATATCTTGAACTGTCATATTACGTTGAACCTCCACTATTTCAGCATTAATTTTTAAGGCAGCGAGTCCATAATTCAATTGAGAATTAAATAGTATTTGGGTAAGTTGAACATTGTTCGACAAAACATATGGAACACCGAATTGAACAGTGGCATACGTTCCGGGTTGTCCACCAAAAAACGCTGCCGGAACTACTTGACCTGGAATTTTTGCATTGTACTTGTAATCAGCATTAAATCCTAATTGAGGAAGACGAGAGGACAGATATGAGCTACGCTCTCTCTTATTAATCTCAATATCAAGTTCGGCATTGCGTATGGTTAAATTTGCAGTATCTGCCATTGCTAAACAAGATTTCAGGTCTAATTGTGCCGTTAAGTCTTGTAGGCTGAGGAACAAACAAATAGAAACGAGGAGTTTCATCATAAGATTTAATTTGGAAATAAATAATTCATTAACATTTCAGTAACCACGTGACGATGTTCTGTAAGTTTTCGTGAGACGTCTTCTTCAGTCATTTCTTGCATTGTCATGTGAAAATTCTTCGCAATAAAAGGAAAATCGCAATTCGACATGATTAGCATAGTGACATGAAACATATCAATTTGTCTCATTTCTCCTTTTCCCTGTGCTGTAAGTGCCTCCTCAAATATTCCAGTAGAGGCAATTTTGTCGAATAAATTTTTGTTGTGTTGAGTAAATGAAGCGTTACGCTTCAATTCGTTGTGAATAAAATTCGGAAACTCAGGGTTTTTTTCTACAAATTCATATCGTTTCTCAATTAAGATGCGCATTTTTTCCTTCAAAGGCATTTCTTCTTGAAAAACCTGAATCAATGAATGCATGAACTCTTCCATAACGGATTGAAAAATCAATTGAAAAAGTTGATCTTTCGATCGAAAGTAGTAACAAACGAGTGCCACATTCATTCCGGAAGCTTTTGCAATCTC
>DORI01000087.1:5552-5723 GCA_003512365.1 Crocinitomicaceae bacterium
TCGCAAAATTAAACAACTATTTTAAACAATTGTTTAATGATTAATAATTCTAATGTTTTTTAACAATAATGTAAAAAAAATTTAGTGAGTTTAGACTTTGATCAGTAAAAGGAAATATATAGGTCTGTAGTGACTAAAAATAGCAAGTAAGAATTCATGTTAATCATTTAA
>DORI01000087.1:5834-7562 GCA_003512365.1 Crocinitomicaceae bacterium
TCTTTTTCGTCGATTTGATCTATCGGATAAAAGATACCATCCGGTTTATCGAAATAGGTTATTTTCTGAACCTCACCACTGTCAAGGTAAATTCTCAATTCAGATGCATATAATCTGTTCATCCCAATACGTTTTTGTTTTACAACTGAATCTGATTTTTCTTCTGAAATTGGATAAAAGATGGTCCATGCATTTCCTTTAACATCCACTTTTGTAATTTCCTCTCCTTTAAATTGCGCAATAATTTTTTTTCCTGAAACTTGATTATAATAATTTCCGCTATCAACTTCCATAATTGCTGATGCATTTCCCATCACGAGCGCAGAATCTACAATAGAGTCTTTTAAAAAAACACGAATACTGTCTCCTTTTAATTCTGTATTTTCGGCCCAAATTATTGGAGATTTACGGAGCAGAATAAAGTTACGAGAAACATCGTAATAGCTACTATCTGATTTTCCTGCCATACCTTTATACCAGAATGAAACGTTATGAAATGCCTTTACATTTTGAATGTTTAGTAAGCTGTCTTTCACTAGTAAAATAGTATCGGAGGAAATAAAAAGTGTATCGTCTCGAATTATCTTCGATGCCATTGCATCTCCTGTTGCATATGCAAATTTCTTTTCATCAGACGAAAATAATTGTTTTCCGAAACATGATAAATTTTCTTTTCGATCTACATATTGCGCATTTCCTTTAGCACGAATTTCGTTCGTTTTACTATTGTAATACAATGTATCTGCGGTGATTTCCAATTCGTCTTTACTAACTTTTACCGATTTAAATAATTGGGCTCGTTCCTTTTGGACATCATACCATCCTTTATTACAATTCAATTTTATACTGTCATTTTTTATAAACGTTGGACCGAAAAAATATGCGATTTGTTTAGCATAGTTGAATTTTAAAGTATCGGTAGTCATACTTAGGCCGTCTTTATAATACTTTACCTTTCCTCCAAATGAAACATTTTTAGTTTCGGGATAGAAATATCCTGTCTTGCTACTTATTTTTTCCGTAGATACAATAGACTCAATTTTACCATAATTTCGATAGATGGCTTTTCCATTTTTCGCATCGTAATCTATAGAATCAGTTGTGATTTTATATTCGGAATCTCGTATCCGCACATTTCCCCAAAGCTTGGCGTATTTCACTGAAGTTTTATAATAAAAGGAGTCACAATATAAATTAATGTCATCTTTCTGTACTTGAACATTACCATATGCTTTTATAGTCTGTGTTTTTTCGTTGTATGCTGCTGAATCACAATACATACGATTTCCTTTGTAAGTAAAATTAACAGTGCCTAATAATCTGTGTTCTCCTGTTCTTTTGTTGTATTCCACTTTTTGAGAACCAGGAAGTAATACAATGGGGTATTTTTGTGCAATTACCTTTGAAATAAAAAAAACTGCGAAGAAGACCAACGCAGTTTTCATTATGTAGTTAAGTTTGTTCACCTCTTAGTTATAAGTGTTTGTTTTCTGTCGGGGCCAACAGATACAACGCTAATCGGAACATTTAATTGTGCCTCGAGGTACGAAACATAATTCTTAAGTGCCTCAGGACTTTCCTCATAAGAAGAAAGAGAAGTTAAATCTGAAGACCAGCCTTTTAATGTTTTATAAACTGGGATAATTTTATCGTCGTTCACATCAAATGGAAAGTCATAAACCTCTTTGCCATTAATTAGGTAGTGCGTACAAACTTCAATTTCATCAA
>DORI01000075.1 GCA_003512365.1 Crocinitomicaceae bacterium
CTGGAGTTCCAAGATCAGCCGATAAACCCCATTTAAATCGAGATAATAAGCGCTGTTCCATTCCTTGCATCTCAACAGGAGCCTTATCCGAAGTTAAAACTATTTGTTTTCCGTTTTGATGTAAGTGATTAAAAATTGAGAAAAATACATCTTGGGTTCTTTCTTTACCTGCAAAAAACTGAACATCGTCTATAATTAACACATCTACCATTTGATAGAAATGTACAAAGTCATTGGTTGTATGATTCTTAATGGCATCAATGAATTGATGTGCAAACTTTTCGGACTGTACATACAAAACTGTTTTGTTAGGATAATTTTCCTTTATTGAAATCCCTATCGCATGTGCCAAATGGGTCTTACCTAATCCAACCCCGCCGTAGATCAACAATGGATTGAAAGCGGTGCCTCCGGGTTTATTTGCGACCGCATAACCTNNCTGAAGCTCGTGCCAAACGATTGCACTCACCCTCAACAAAATTTTCAAAAGTAAAGGCTGGTATAAGGTTTGACTCAATATTAACTTTTTTCAACCCAGGAATGATAAATGGATTGCGAATTTGTTTTTCATTGACGTTAATAGGCATTGAAACAGGCTCATTTCGCAAGGAGTTAGTATTGTGCGCTGGAATTTTAACGGTGTAAGGACTTGTGGATTTTGCATTATTCTCCATAACAATGCTGTACTCGAGACTTCCCTCAGAGCCCAGTTCTTTTTTCACCACTTTTCTTAAAAGAGTTATGTAATGTTCTTCCAACCACTCGTAAAAAAAATGTGAAGGTACTTGTATTGTTAAAACACCATTTTCCAACTTAACTGGAACAATTGGATCGAACCAAGTTTTGTACGCTGCTATAGGAACATTGTCTTTTATTACTTTTAAACAAGACTCCCAAGCACCTTCGTGACTTTTACTCATAGTTAACTTAATTTTGTTTAGGTTTTAGTTCGAAAGAATTAACAGATAACACTGGTGTTCACTGTTCTAATTTCACATGACAAATATTTACATAAAAAAGTTAAAAAAAAAGTCGTTTTGCTATTGACTTTTTAAAATATTTTACTTCTATCAACTTTTTATGTTTTTTTTGAAACACTTCCGAATTCTACGCAAAATAAGGATTATTTACCTAATTTAGAAATAAATCTAATAAAATCGTTAATGGAATTTTCATTTTCTTATGCACACATAATACGCGTCCGATACAGTGAAACCGATCGAATGGGATATTGTTACTATGGGAATTATGCACAATACCTTGAAGTTGGGAGAGTTGAAGCCATTAGAACATTAGGTTTCTCATACAAAGAACTTGAAAATATGGGAGTACTACTTCCGGTTTCTACCCTAAATATTCGATATAAACATCCCGCATTATATGATGACGAATTAATCATTCATACATCCATTGATAAAATTGAAGGTGCCAGAATATTTTTTAGTTACAGAATTGAATGTCAAGAAAAATTAATTGCAGAGGCAGACACTACCTTGGTCTTTGTTGACAAAAAAATAAATAAACCCATCGCGTGTCCTGATTTTTTTCTTGAAAAACTTAGACCTTATGAAAAGTAAATGTGGAAATTTTTTGTTTCGGCAAGGATCGGACTATTTGAAAACAATTCCTTATTCTTCTCGAGATGGTGAAATTAGAGTAGGTGATTCCTTAAAGTCAACAATAAATGCTCCTTTTCAAATAATTGGAATTCAAGAATCTATTGGTCCAATAGCAAATAATGGATTTTCAGGTGCTGAAAACGCAATAGACGCTTTTCTTTCTCAATTTCAACTGACCCAAATTCACGAAGATTTTGATATTAATTCGATTTCTTTTGCAGGTGTAATTACCATAGACAAACAAAAACTGGAGTTAAATTCTGAACTAATTAAGGAACTAGATGATTTTGTTTACGAAATTTTAACTGTGACTATTCAACCTGGCCATATTCCTATTATAATTGGAGGAGGTCACAATAACGCTTTACCATTAATGCGTTGGGCGAAAAAAAACAAAACTGATTTGGCAGTAGTAAATATTGATCCTCACGCAGATACCCGAGAACCAAAAGGTCGACACAGTGGTAATTCATTTTCATATGCACTAAACGAAAACACGCTTACTCATTATCATGTATTAGGACTTCACGAAGCATACAATAATGCTTACATTAGAAAGTTTCTGAAAGAAAAAGTTAAGTTTTATAGCTATTTTGAAGATTACTTGTTTAAAAAAAGAAATATTATGGACGACATAGCTAGTATTTCATTTGCATTAAAAGAAATGTCTTGTGGTATAGAATTAGACATGGACTCACTGGCAAATTTTCCAAGTTCTGCTATATCACCGTCAGGTTGGACCTTGAATGAATTAAGACAAATTTCACACGAATTATTAGGTAAGATTCCCAACATTTCATATTTACATTTGCCTGAAGCGGCACCTAAAAACCAAGAGGAGTATAGAATGTGCGGGAAAGCACTCAGTTATTTGGTTAGAGATTTCATTCGTTACAATAAAATGATAAGCTAAGATCTGTTAGTCTGTCCAATTGATTCTAAATTCGTAAGAAGGAACTTGAACTTGCATTCAATAATTGAATATATCCACTGAATAATAATAAACACCCAATTTTATATTGAGACTTACTATTTCGATTGATCGTATATGAATCATTGTGAGTTTATCGTCTTATTGTAAAATAAAAAATGTGCATTACTTCATTACTGAGATATTTGTGAACGTGGCGATGAAATTTGCAGTGCAACCTTCCGGAATAAGGGCCTTACTTGGAACAAAATCAAAATTTAATTTCAGACCATTCTTTTGGAACTTAGGATCCATATTTATTCCATAGATAGTCTTACCTACATACTCATTGTTGTTTCCACTTATGATTTCCACGTTTACTTTACAAGGCGTTTTTGTAAAATGTACTATACCGTTATAGGGTTGATCATAATGTACCTTGTGAACATTTTTCTGGGTGATACAACTCGAGAGAAGTGCAGTACCGAACAAAATAAGAAATCGTTTTATCATTTTTCGAAAATAAAAAAAAGGAGCTCAAATGAACTCCTTTTTAAATCAACCTGTAGCAAAGTTAATTTAGATTCTATTGGGGTTTAACGGAAATATTTTTTTTTTGTTACAATTGAATTAACATTTTAGCCTTGATAAAGTCAAGCGATAGAAAAGAATTGAATTCGTTACTCGTCTATTTTTGTTTTAATGAATGTCTCAACACATATTCATGCTTTGGTTAAGTTGATGGATGATCCAGATGATCATGTATACGAACACGTTCGTCAAGAAATCAAGAAATGTGGTGCTGATGCTATCCCAATCTTGGAGCATTCTTGGGAACACGATTATTACGGAATGGTTTTTCAAAATAGAATTGAAGACCTTATACACGAAATTCAGTTTTCAGAAATACAGCGACAATTATTAGAATGGTCGAGTAGTCCTGATAAAGATTTATTAGAAGGATCTATTTTGATAGCTAAGTATCAATATCCTGGTTTGGATGAATTGAAAATTAAAGAGTCTATTCAAAATTTAAGAAAGGACATTTGGTTAGAACTGAATGATAATCAAACATCATTTGAAAAAGTAAAAATTTTCAATCGCATATTTTTCGATTTATACCAATTCAGCGGTGATACCAAGCATTATCACTCCCCAGTAAATTCTTTTATTAATAACGTATTAGAATCAAAAAAAGGTAATCCGTTAAGTTTATGTCTTTTATATAGTATCGTTGCGCAATCCTTGGATCTCCCAATATATGGGGTTAACCTCCCAAATCATTTTGTACTTGCTTACATGGATGAATATCATGCTAATCATTTCGGTCAAGTCCAAAACGATTTTGGCGTGCTCTTTTACATTAATGCCTTTTCTAAAGGTACCATATTCGATGTAAAAGAAATAGAGCAATTTTTAAACGATCTAAATATCGAACACAAAAGAGAGTATTTTGAGCCCTGTTCAAATACAGCGATTATAAAGCGAATGTTTACCAATTTAATATTTGCCTTTCAACAATTAGGAAATTCTGAAAAGGTAGAAGAATTGACGTTATTAAAATCGTTACTAGATTAACTTTGAATTATCCAATTTTCTCTTATTTCGCCAAGTGTAGAAACCAAGGGATTTAAATAATTTATTCCTTTGTTCTTGCGAATTTGTGAAAAAGGAACCAACATAAAATCAGTCTCATTCCACACTAAAACATTCATACGATTAAAAAAATCTACGTTAAGTGCTGAACCTATTTTCTTTATCGCATGAACAGAACTGTCAATTGAGCAACCAGAGGCTACTTCTAATGTTTCGTCAACAGCTAGCACAATAATATGATTGAACAAGACTGTTGCATTTGAATTAAGTTTTTTACCATGCGCTGACCAAGTTGCATTAAATCCGGAAAGATTTTCCAAAGTGAAACGAACTTCCTCATCCGACAGTCTTCTTTCGGCCAAATAAAGCCATACCTTACTGGTGTTTCCTAAGGATTCGAATAAATTATAACTCTGCTGCATTTGCAATTAATTCAGCCACATCAAGAACTTTAATCTCTGATTCTTTTTCGGTATGCTTGATGCCGTCTGTCATCATCGTATTACAAAAAGGGCAACCAGTTGCAATAATTTGAGCATTCGTTTCCAATGCGTCATCCGTGCGTTCAATATTTATTTCTTTATTCCCTTTTTCGGCCTCTTTAAACATCTGAGCGCCACCTGCACCACAACAAAGACCATTTGTTTTGCAGCGCTTCATTTCAACTAGCTCAGCGTCTAATTTTTCAATTAAACTGCGTGGTGCTTCGTAAACATCATTTGCTCTTCCTAAATAGCACGGATCGTGAAACGTTATTTTTTTTCCTTTAAATGGTTGATTTCCCTCAAGAGCTAATTTACCTGTGAGAATCAAATCTTGAATCAATTGTGTGTGATGAACCACTTCATAGTTCCCTCCCAATTCCGGATACTCATTTTTAAGTGTATTAAAACAGTGTGGGCAGGCGGTTACAATTTTTTTTATTTCATAACCATTCAATACTTGAATGTTCATAAGTGCCTGCATTTGGAAGGTAAACTCGTTTCCTGCTCTTTTCGCTGGATCACCTGAACAACTTTCTTCAGAACCTAAAACTGCAAAATTAACATTGCAGTGGTTTAGAATTTTAACCAATGCTTTTGTTATTTTCTTTGCTCTGTCGTCAAAACTNNAAACTACCTGAACAACCCACCCAAAATAAAACATCTGGTGATTTTCCTTCCGCCATCAAACTGGCCATTGTAGGTACGTGCATGCTCATAACTTATTCTTCAAAAACTTGAATATTTGATGTTCTTTCTGTTAAATGTGTGAATTTCCCTGTGT
Organism: Crocinitomicaceae bacterium; assembly: GCA_003512365.1. Taxonomy (GTDB): domain Bacteria; phylum Bacteroidota; class Bacteroidia; order Flavobacteriales_D; family Crocinitomicaceae; genus UBA952. The sequence continues at coordinate 5,392 of DORI01000075.1, forward strand.
AGCGTGTCGCTCTAACAATATGGTTATCAATCCAATGATAATTCCCCCCTCTTGGTTTTTCCATTAATATTCCATGGTATTTAAATCCGTGTGTATCCAACCAATTTTCTGTTACTTCTCTGTGTTCCTCCAAACGCGAAGTAAAAAAGGTAATAATATGACCCTCTTCAAACCAATTATTAATTGTCTCCAATGCATCGGGGTAAAGTTTTGCCGATGCCATTCGTTCAGGTTCCTCATTAGGAATATCGTCACAAATCGTTCCGTCAATATCGATTAAATAGTTTTTAACATCTTCTGGAAGAATTGGTGAAATACGTTGACCTTCTTCTTTAATGTCCTGTAATTTCAAATTAACCTTAGTCTTCATTCGCCCAGTTTAATCTATCTGATGGTGAAAACTGCCATGGAGCCCCATTATTTTCGATATTCGTCAACATACCCGTTAATTCCATTGGCATTTTTGATTCTTCCATCACAAGGTATCGACGCAAGTCTACGATAATGGAAAGCGGGTCAATATTTACGGGACATTCTTGGACACATGCATTGCATGATGTACATGCCCAAATTTCTTCTTCCGAAATAAAATCACCCAATAAACTTTTCCCATCTTCGTAATCCTTTCCGTGCTTACGCTTTAGCTCTCCAATTTCAACAAGTCTATCGCGTGTGTCCATCATTATTTTACGAGGAGAAAGCTTTTTACCGGTAATATTTGCAGGACATGAAGAGGTACACCTTCCGCACTCTGTACATGTATATGCATCGAGTAAATTCTTCCACGTTAAATCCGTAACATCTTTGGCTCCAAATCTTGAGGGCGCCACTTCACTCGTTGATGCGGAATAAGGGTCTGCATTAGGATCCAACATAAGCTTTACTTCTGCCGTAACGGATTCCATGTTAGTCAACTTTCCTTTTTTATCTAAGTTCGAATAATACGTATTTGGAAATGCTAAGAAAATATGAAAATGCTTCGAATAAGGAAGGTAATTCATAAATGTCAATACCATTATAAAATGACCCCACCAACCAATATTTTCAAGAAGATGTAGCGTGTCGTGGTTCATACCTTTGAAAATGTTGGCACCAAGAAATGATGAAATTAGGAATCCATAACTTTCCTGTTGCATGGCATCATCTGCACCGTTCATTGTGAAGATGCAAAGTATCAAAACGATTTCCATGATCAAAATCAAGTTGGCGTCTTTCATCGGCCAACCTTTCAATTCATCCATCGTTAATCGGGGTAATTTTAGCATATTTCTGCGAGCTAAAAAAGCGATGGTTCCAACGAAAGCAAGAACAGAAAGAAGTTCAATAAAGCTTATCATAAAAACATAAAAGTCGCTAAGAGAGTCCATAAACATGCGGTGGTTTCCGGTAATCCCATCAGCAATAATCTCAACCAACTCTACTTGAGTGATAACAAATGCCACGTATAAGGTTAAATGAAGCAAAGCAGGTATCGGGCGAGAGAACATTTTTTTTTGACCAAAAGCCACGAGTAACATCGTACTCCAGCGCTCTGAAGTCTTATCTGAACGTTTAACATCTCGACCCAACAGTATATTTTGACGGACCTTAAGTATGTTCATTGTAAACCATCCAAAACCGAAAACAAGTAGAACGGAAAAAACAACAATCTCTATCATAATGACTTTTCTTAATCTGGAATACTATCCAATATCATCCTAAGTTTTTTCTCCTCTTTTTTGGTAATCGGCACACCTTTGGTTCTAGCGCCGAACAACGAAAAGTTTATGTATCGTTCAGGATGTAATTGAAAATCTGACACTAAATTTTGTAGTTCGTTATTAGATTCAACCAGCTCCAAATATAATTTTTCGTCATGTACCAGTTTACCTAAAGTACCATTTCCTTTTTCAACATCTTCAAGCACAAGATTCAATTTTTTAATGGTTGTTTGTGCATCCAAAATGACAGATTTAAAATTCGCATTTACCAAATCATCAGATACTTTTTTGGTATTTCCAATGATAGCAGTAACCTGATCATTCGATTTTTTAAGGTTGTTGGTGATGTTTTCCACGTTTGCCATTATTCGTGAAAATTGTAATTTTTCTTCCGCGACAAATAATTGCAGTTCATCAGCTACATTCCCAAGTTTTTGAATTGTCATTTTTACTTGTCTCAAGCTTCCTTCTATTTCTGATGTAGCTGTAGAGTCCCAAAACGAAGATAAAGACGAAACCATTTTATCAACTGAGGCCATCATCGTCTGCAATTTATTGGTAATTGGATCAGTGAACGCTTTCACCTGGGACACCATATCCTTTGAAATTCTGCCTGGAATATCGGATTCTGCTTCATAATTTCCTTTTGAAATATCATTTGGCATGATAATAATTAACCCTTTCGTTAATAAATCAATATTACCAATTTCAATGACACTACCCAGCGGAATTTCAACTTCATCATTTTGGATACTAAAAGTTATCCTAACTTTTTTGTCGGCGGAATTTCCAGGAACATACTCAATGTCCTTCACTTTTCCA
>DORI01000018.1 GCA_003512365.1 Crocinitomicaceae bacterium
ATATTCAAGGTGGTATTGGGCTAATTGGATTTTATAGTGGGATTCAATATTATCATGGTAGAAAAGATAAAAAGAATTTGATAGTTCCGTATTCGGGTTTTAATCTCGGGTATTTTTATCTTCCCGATTTTGGTCCTGGTTCCGGCGGTGGATATGGTTTGCCATCATGTTATATTCCACTAGGATTTCAACTCATGACAAAAATTGGTTTTCACATTTCTCTTGAAGGAGCATTAGTTTTACAAAATACAAATAATCCATCGTTAGCGTCTTATGTAATCTATCAAGGGGATTTTGTAACGATACAACCTTGGGGGTCATTTAAAATTGGAAAGAATTTTTAATTGATTTAAAGTAAGATTTTATTTTTTTTAAAAGAATATTTTATTGAATAGCCCGATGTGAAATAAAGATAAAACAATCTTATCTGATTTTTTCTTTTCTCAATAAATTGAATTTTTTTTAATTTTAAAAGAAAAAGATGCGAAAATATTTTCTTCTACTTATTGTCTTTTTAAGTTCCCACTTATTCTACGGTCAAAAAGACTCAATTGTATTGAATCCAAGATGCATTCATAAAACTGGCTATGATTTTAATTTGCTAGGTCCTTCACCTTTTTTGTCTTTTTCTATGAATCATTTTATAAATGAAAAAATAAATCTGGAAGTAGGGCTTGGTGTTGTGGGTGCATATGGAGGGATTCATTTTTTTTCAAGTAAAAAGGAAAAAAAGAGTTTGTTTGCTCCCTATACTGGTATCAATTTAGGATATATGACTTTGCCTGATATTGAGGTAGGGATAGGAGGAAGTTCCGGTGGTTGGGGTAAATTCATGACTTTTTATATACCCGCAGGAGTTCAGTTAATGACTATGAATGGTTTTCATCTTTCCATTGAAGGCGCAATATTTGCATTTACTGGGTATAATTCCAAAGTCATGCCATGGGGATCACTTAAAATTGGGCAGAATTTTTAGAGGGAGAGTTGGAATAATCCCCTCCCATATTTAGGAGAAGGACAATTCATATTTAGGTTAATCAATAAAATTCTGTTACGTTTTTTAAAATATTTCTTAGGTGTTATTTGGTGTGATTGTAAGCCATCGTTAAGTAAATGTTAATTTTTATTGGATTGCAACGTATTACTTTGTTAAGTGATGAGCACATTAACTGTAGAGCTTTTATTGCAAGCATATAAGCAAGGTGTTTTTCCTATGTCAGGTAGAAAAGGAGAAATTGATTGGTATTGTCCAAATCCCCGTGCCATAATTCCTATTGAAACTTATAAACCTTCAAAATCTCTTCGAAATATTCTAAACCGCGGTATTTTTGAAGTAAGAATTGATACGCAATTTGAGGAAGTTATGCGCCAATGTGCTTTGCCACGATTTAAGGGCGATGGTTGTTGGATTTCAGAAGAAATGATAACGGTTTATTGCGAACTTCAAAATTTAGGATTCGCTCATTCTGTTGAAGTTTATTATAACGAGCAATTGGCTGGTGGATTGTACGGTGTTCACGTTGGTGGCGTATTCTATGGTGAATCTATGTTCACTTTGGTGTCAAATGCTTCAAAAGTTGCTTTTCATTACCTCATTGAGATATTAAGAAAAGAGGAGTTTTTGTTGCTCGATACACAGTTTATCAATGAAAATGTTGAGCGTTATGGTGCCATTGAAATTCCTAGAAAATCATTTTTTCAAAAACTTGAAAAAGCCTTACAAGTAAGTTGCGAATTTAAAATGATTTAATAAAAAAAGCACCTTAAAATTAAGGTGCTTTTTCTGTGATTCCGCTGGGATTCGAACCCAGGGCCCATACATTAAAAGTGTATTGCTCTACCAGCTGAGCTACGGAATCTGGTTTTGAGGGTGCAAAGATAGTTGAATATTTTTGTTATTTCAAAGTAAATTTTATGTTTTTTTGTTATGCTCATATTATGAGGTAAAATCATGAATCATAAAATTCTTCATTTGAACGACAGGCATATATTTTTGATAGGAATGATGGGGTCAGGTAAAACGACTATTGGTCAGTTACTTGCGAAAAAAATAATGCTGCCCTTCATAGATACGGATGCTTTGATAGAACATTCAGAGGGATTATCTATCCAAGAGATATTTTCAACAAAAGGTGAAGAATACTTTAGGTCATTGGAAGTCAAATGTCTTGAGAATATCTTAAATTCTAAGTCCGGGCAAATCGTAGCATGTGGCGGTGGTTTACCCATAATTGCTGGAGTCATGGAACAAATGAAACGAGCGGGAATAGTAGTATTTTTAGCGTCTGATCCAGAGCTCGCCTACAATCGAATTCAAGCAAAATCGAATCGTCCGCTTTTAGGACAAATTGAATCTTTCAGTCAACTTTACAATTCGAGATTTCAAACTTATAAAAATGCAAACATTACCTGTGTGGCTAATGGTACTCCTGACGAGGTAGTACTTTTAGTTTTGAATGCTTTGACTCAATTTGAGTTTTAAAAACCTGGCGGTCTCGTTGTCTGACTTCTCACAAAGTTCTTCAGGTGTTCCGCTAAATAATACGTCTCCGCCTTTTTCGCCCCCCTCAGGTCCAATATCTATGACATGATCCGCACATTTAATCACTTCCATGTTATGCTCAATCACAAGGATAGAATGTCCTCTGTTAATTAAGGCATTCAGGGAAATCAGCAATTTATCAATGTCATAAAAATGAAGTCCAGTAGTTGGTTCATCAAATATGAAAAGTGTATGTGGGGCTTGAAATCCTTTAGATAAAAAAGAGGCTAATTTAACGCGTTGAGCTTCACCTCCCGACATAGTACTAGAAGATTGCCCCATTTTTAAGTAACCAAGACCAACATCAACAAGAGGTTGAATTTTATCAATAATTTTCAGTTCCAATCTTTCCGGTGTTTCTTTGAAAAAATGAAGTGCATCTTCAAGTGTTGTTTCCAATAAATCGTGAATGGATTTACCTCTATACGTTACCTCTAATGTTTCAGTTTTATATCTTTTCCCTTTGCAGGATTCACAAGTAAGGTGAACATCTGCCATAAATTGCATACTAACCGTTGTGGTACCTTCACCTTCGCACATTTCGCAGCGACCTCCTTCCACATTGAAACTAAAGAAACCGGGTTTATATCCTCTCAATTTCGCTAAAGCCTGACGAGAAAAGAGTTCTCGGATTTCATCAAAAGCCTTGACATATGTCACAGGATTACTTCTTGAAGATTTACCAATTGGGTTTTGGTCAATAAATTCGACCGCTTCGATGATTTTTACATCGCCCGTTATTTTACCAAATTTTCCAATTGAGTCTCCCCCTAAACCAAGTTCTCTGCGCAATGCTGGATACAATATCTCGCGCACAAGTGTAGATTTACCAGAACCTGAAACTCCGGTTATGCAAACTAAACTTCTTAGCGGAAAATCAACAGTAATATTTTTTAAGTTGTATTGCCGAGCTCCCTCTATGGTTATTATATCTTTAGATTTCCTTCGTTTTTGGGGTAATGAAATACTCGTATTTCCTTTTAAATAGTGTGAGGTAAGTGTTCTGTTTTCGTTTAATAAAGTCTCGAAATCACCCTGAAACACAACGTTTCCGCCGTGAATACCTGCCTTTGGACCAATGTCGATAATTTCATCGGCAGCGCGCATAATTTCTTCTTCATGCTCAACGATTAATACGGTATTTCCCAAAGATTTTAACCGTTTTATTACTTTAATAAGTCTTTCTGTATCTCTGGGATGAAGACCAATGGATGGCTCGTCTAAAACATAAATCGATCCGACGAGGCTTGAACCTAACGATGTTGCAAGATTTATCCGCTGTGATTCACCACCTGAAAGTGTATTAGCACCTCTATTTAAAGTTAAATAACTCAATCCCACATCACAAAGAAATCCTAGTCGAGACGTAATTTCAGGAAGAATTCGTTTTACAATTTGTTGTTCTTGAGGGCTTAGTTGAATACTATTTAAAAATGCTAAACACTCGCTCACAGGCATTAGAACCAATTCTTGAATAGATTTTCCACCTATTTTTACGTAGCTCGCATCTCCTCTCAAGCGTGTCCCTTTACATTCTGGACAAGCAGTTTTGCCCCTATAGCGAGATAATAATACCCGATACTGAATTTTATATGTTTGGCTTTCTAAGAATTTGAAAAATGGACGAATTCCTGTAATGTACTTATTTCCTTCCCATAAGGTCTTCTTTTGGTCAATAGTTAATTCGGAGTAAGGCCTATGAATTGGAAAATCAAATTTTTTAGCCTGTAATATTACTTCCTGTAAATATTCTCCCATGGTTTCTCCTCGCCAAGGAGCGACGGCGCCCTCGTAAATACTCTTCGTGACATCAGGAATAACGAAGTCTTCGTCAATACCTAAAATCATTCCGTAGCCTTCGCATGTTTTGCATGCACCAAATGGATTATTGAAAGCAAAAAAATGTGGTGATGGCTCTTGAAATATTAATTCATCAAGCTCAAATCTGTTGTTAAACCATTCTATTTTTCCATTCTCAATGGAAAGTAAACCACATTCACCTTTTCCTTCCGAATAAGCTACCGAAATTGAATCTGTGTAACGGCTTATATTGGTTTCTTCATCAAAATTTACAACGATTCGATCGGTTACTAGGTAAACAGGTTCACCTGACTTGAGCTCATTTATTTCAGAAATTAATATAAATTCATTGTTGCAATAAATTCTATTAAAACCCTGTTTTTCAAATTGTTTAATTTTATCTATCGTGTTTGTTTTTGCAGAATCCTTTATTGGTGATAATAACGCAAATTTTGATCCTGTTTTTGCATTTTTAAGTTGAGATAATACGTCCTCAATCGTATGCTTTTTTACTTCATTTCCTGAAATGGGTGAATATGTTTTACCTATCCTAGCGAATAACAACTTGAGGTAATCGTAAATTTCTGTTGTAGTTCCAACTGTTGATCTTGGATTGGTAGAAATTACTTTTTGTTGAATAGCGATCGATGGAGCAACACCTTTGATGTAGTCGACATCCGGTTTGTCTAATTTTCCTAAAAATTGACGTGCATAACTCGACATACTTTCAATAAATCGGCGTTGGCCTTCTGCATAAACTGTATCAAAAGCCAAACTAGTTTTTCCGGATCCCGAAACTCCTGTTAGCACCGTTATTTTTCCGTGTGGAATTTTTACTTCGATGTTTTTTAGGTTATGAACCCGAGCTCCTTTAATGTCAATATGTGTATTCACGCGACAAATTTAACGTTTGAATAGGCACTGTTGTTGTGCCAATTTAAAATTCTTAATAAAATGCCTAAATTTATCCCGAAATACAAATAGTTCAATGCTACAATCCTTATTTAGAAAAAAACCTGTTGTCGGGGTAATGACTGATGATGGCGGTCACGGTTCAGGTTTACATAAAGTATTAAATGTTCGTGACCTTACATTTTTTGGTGTAGCAGCAATTATCGGTGGTGGAACCTTTAGTGCAATTGGAAATGCTTGCGCGGCAGGAGGGCCAGGAGTTGTATTTTTATATATCATTTGTGCTGTCGCATGTGGTTTTACAGCTCTTTGTTATNNTCTGTCTCTGGATCTGCTTACACTTATGCTTATGTTTCATTTGGTGAGTTGTTTGCATGGATAATTGGATGGGCATTGATCATGGAGTATTCCATTGGAAATATCTACATAGCATTCTCATGGAGCGGTTATTTCACCAATTTAGTACCTGGGATACCAGAGTGGCTGACTACAAATTATTTGGATGCCAAAGAAATGGATAATCCTGAAGCAATTGCCGCCTGGAATAATGCGCCCGTTATTGGAGGTTTACGAATTATTTTTGACCTTCCTGCGGTCGTAATTAATATTTTAATTACAGCCCTTGTTTTCATTGGTACTAAAGAATCAAAGCATTTTAGCAATGCTATGGTCGTAATTAAGTTGGCAATTATTTCACTTGTAATTCTAGTAGGGTTCTTTTACATTGATATGAACAATTGGGAACCATTTATGCCCAATGGATTCGGTGGTGTAATGGCTGGTGTTTCAGCAGTTTTCTTCGCTTACATTGGTTTTGATGCTGTATCTACACTAGCGGAAGAAAGTAAGAATCCTCAACGAGATTTGCCAAGAGGGATGATTTATTCCTTGATTATTTGTACCGTCATTTATATCATACTGGCCTTGATTTTGACTGGGATGGTTTCGTATCAATACCTTGGTGTTGATGACCCATTAGCCGAAATTTTTAAAATGAAGGAAATTAAATGGATGTTATGGATTGTTTCTATAGCTGCCGTGGTTGCCATGACAAGTGTTTTGCTTGTGTTTCAAATGGGTCAACCAAGAATATGGATGACCATGAGTCGAGATGGACTGATGCCTAAAAAATTCGGTAATGTTCATCCGAGATTTAAAACGCCAAGTTTTGCCACTATTGTAACAGGTTTTGTAGTTGGTGTTCCGTTATTTTTTACAAACGAAAAGTTCATTTTAGATTTTACGAGTATTGGAACCTTGTTTGCTTTCGTGCTCGTTTGCGGTGGTGTTTTGGTGTTACCGAGAAAAGAAAAAGAAGAAGGAAAATTTCATTTACCCTATATCAACAGCAAATATATTTTCCCGTTACTTCTAGTTGCAGTCTATGGCTTTTTAATTTATCAATATCCAGAATTTTTCAAAGAACAATTCAATGTAACTAATGAGAACATGGAAACGACCTTGCCAATGATTGTGTTTTTTGTCGTGTGTGCCGTTATGATGATATTGAGCTTTGTCAAAGAGTTCTCCTTAATTCCTGTTCTCGGTTTAGTTTCGTGCTGCTACTTATTAACGGGAATGGCTTGGTCTAATTGGAATTGGTTTTTTGTGTGGATGCTAATTGGACTTGTTTTTTATTTTTCTTACGGTTTTAGAAAAAGTAAATTAGCAACTGATAAATGAGAAGAATTTAGTGTAGATTAATACCCTAGTTTTTCCTCAATTCCTCCAATCATCGCATGAATTATTTTAATATGAATTTCTTGTGCTCTATCAGCAAATTCTGAGTAAGGAGCTCTAATTTCTATGTCTGCCAGTTGAGATAATTTTCCACCGTCTTTCCCTGTGAGAACAATTGTTTTCATTCCCTTTTCTTTTGCCTTCTCTACGGCATTTATTACATTTTGAGAATTTCCTGAAGTAGAAATTCCAAGAAAAACATCGCCCTCGTTTCCTAATCCTTCGATGAATCGTGAAAAAATATAATCAAATCCATAATCATTCGCCACACAGGTAATGTGTGATGGGTCAGAAATTGAAATAGCAGCAAGCGAAGGTCTATTATTACGATACCTCCCGCTCAATTCTTCTGCAAAATGCATTGCGTCACTCATTGATCCACCATTACCGCAACTGATTATTTTATTGCCCTTAGCAATACTCTGACTCATCCAATCAATTGCTAACTCAATATTTACAAAAGGGTTAGATTCTATGAACGTTTGTAAACACTCAAGCGCCTCAGAAAATTGTTTTCTACTGTTAGTTTCTTCTTTCATTAATACAAAGTTATGAAATAAAAAAGGTTGCCGTAATCGACAACCTTTTCAATGCTTTAACTAGTTGATTAGTTTACGCTAGAAGAAAGCTCAGAACCAGCTTTAAATCTAACACTTTTCTTAGCAGCAATTTTAATTACAGCACCAGTTTTTGGGTTACGACCGTTACGTGCTTGTCTTTTAGTAATGTCAAAAGAACCAAATCCTACTAAAGAAATTTTGTCTCCTTTTTTCAATGCTGAAGTTGTAGCACCTACAAATGCGTCTAAAGCTCTTTTAGAGTCTGCTTTAGACAATCCTGATTCAGCTGCAATTGCATCAATTAATTCTGCTTTGTTCATAATGTGTTGTTTAAATGAGTTAATAAAATTGTTTATTGAAACAAATATATTGGAATATCTATGCGGGCTTCATGTTTTGATTGAAAAAAACGCAAAAATGTTGAAAAAATGCACATTTTGTTAATAAACCCCTCTAAAACTAAGGTCTATTAAGGCTTTCACCGAGAATATTAGGATTCAGCGCAACTTGAACTTTTAATCGTGCGTGTTGTTTACGTTTTGGTTAACTTTGAAAAATATGAAAGCGCTTGTAATAGGTTCAGGTATTGGTGGATTGGCAACAGCATTGCGCTTAAGAAAGCTTGGTTTGGATGTCGAAGTGTTTGAATCCAACGAGTTTCCTGGTGGGAAGATAAATTCAAAATGGATAGGGAAGTATCGTTTTGATATGGGGCCTTCTGTTTTTACAGAACCGGAATTGATGAACGAATTACTGCAATTAGCCGGACAAGAAACTTTTCCCTACAGAAACCTTGAGGAATCTTGTCGTTATTTTTATTCCGACGGATGTTCAGTAACCTTACCCGTAGATGAAAAGAAATTAATCGATGTTTTTACCTCTCAATTTGGAGAATCGGAACATAAAGTAAAACGTTACTTAAGTCGAGTTAAAAAAAATTACGAGGCGGTTAAACCAGTTTTTATTGAAGTGAGCTTACATCGATTAAGGCACCTATTAAACACAAAGCTCTTTCATGCTTTGAGTAGAATTCCGTTTTATGGATTGAGGAGTTCAATGAATGACAACAATAAACTTTTTTTCAGTAATCCAAAGACCATTCAACTATTTAATCGATTTGCTACCTACAATGGTAGTTCTCCTTACAAGTCTCCGGGTATGTTGAACATCATATCACATTTGGAGTTAAATATTGGACCTGCCATGCCCATCGGTGGAATGGTGGAAATCACAAAAAAAACATATGAAGCGTGTAAGTCGATGGGTGTGAAATTTAATTTTTCAGAAAAGGTAAATCAAATCACCCTATCCGAAAACCGTGTTTGTGGAATTACGACAAATAAAAACACCTACCAAGGAGATATTGTGGTGAGCAATATGGATGTGCATTTTACTTATGAAAAACTTTTGCCAACGGTAAAAGCTCCCACAAACATATTAAATCAAGAAAAATCTTCTTCAGCTATAGTTTTTTATTGGGGAGTTAAAGCCAAAGTAAACGCTTTAGGAGTTCACAATATCATTTTTGCTGAGGATTATTTGAATGAGTTTGAGTGTTTATTCAAAACGAAAACACAAACCAATGATCCAACTGTTTATATTCATATTACTTCAAAAGTAGAAGAAGGTGACGCCCCAATTTATGGTGAAAATTGGTTTGTAATGGTAAATGCTCCCATTAATGAAGGTCAAGATTGGGATGAAATTATTGAAAGAACACGAGCAAACATCATTCAGAAAGTCAACAAAACGTTGAAAATAAAAATCGAAGACTTAATTGAAGAGGAAGAATTTTCTGACCCGCGGAAAATTGAACAACTATATTTCGGTAAACAAGGGTCGATTTATGGTAATTCAAGTAATTCTTCTTTTGCTGCTTTCTACAGACATCCGAATTTTTCAAAACAAGTGAAAGGACTTTATTTTGCAGGCGTTACGGTGCATCCGGGTGGAGGTATTCCGTTGGCCTTGAACAGTGCAAAAATAATTGAACGTTGTGTAAAAGAGGATTACAATCTAATCTGAAATAACACGAATCGACTTTTCAATTCGCATTAATTTTTCTCGAACCTCATCCATGGAACTCCCAGTAATCGTAATGTGTCCCATTTTTCGGTAAGGCTTAGTGAGTTGTTTCCCATACAAATGAGGATAAACACCGGGTATTTTGATTATGGCTTCTAATCCATCGTATCGAACTGGACCATTGAACCCTTTTTCACCTACCAGATTTAGCATAGCACCTGCTCTTGTTTGAGAGGTATCTCCCAATGGAAGATTTAAAATGGCCCGAAGGTGTTGCTCAAATTGACTAACTAAACAACATTCAATCGTATGATGTCCGGAATTGTGCGGGCGTGGTGCAATTTCATTAATCAGCAAAGTGTCCTCCTCCGTTAAAAAGAATTCCACGGCTAGCAAACCTACCATTCCCAATTTTTCTATGACATTTTTGGAAATGTTAACTGCTTCCTGCTCGATTTTCGCGCTGACATTCGCTGGAGAAAATAAAAACGAGACCAAATTAGCCTCTGGGTCAAATTCACACTCGACTAAAGGAAAAACAGCGATATCTCCATTCTCATTTCTCGCTACAATTGAAGAAAGTTCTTTTTTGAATGGAATTAGTTTTTCAGCAATTGATGGCGCATCGAAAGAAGTGTCCAAATCTTCTGCTTTTCGGATAACGTTTACGCCTTTTCCATCATAGCCGCCCGTTCGTAATTTATGTACAAAGGGAAGGTCTATTTCTTTTGTATCAGCAAGTGAAGAAACATATTGGAATGGAGCAGTGGGCAATTCGTTATCTAGGTAGAATTGCTTTTGTAGTCCTTTGTCTTTTATGATCTCTAAAATTTCAGGTTGAGGGTAAACTTTTTTTCCTTGAGATTGCAATAATTTCAGTGCTTCAATATTCACATTTTCTATTTCAACTGTAAGGATGTCTTTATCTGAACCGAATTTCATTACCGTGTCGTAGTCATTTAAACTTCCACACGTGAATGATTGGGCAATGGAAGCGCAAGGGGCAAGTGGATCTGGATCTAGACAATGAATATGAATGTCGTAACTAATTGCAGATTGAATCATCATTCTACCTAATTGTCCACCACCTAATACGCCTAGTTTTTTTGCTTCACCGTACCACTTATTTTTCATGAAACAAATATACGTCAAAAGAGATGTATACCTCAATATACGAAAGCTCTTTTGATTAAATTTTGGAAAATCGTACCTTTGTAACTCTAAATGGAAAAACAAGTAGCTCTTCACGATAAAAAGTTCTCTCTATACCTAGAAGAAGAAATTATTCTAAATCGAGTGAAAGATCTAGCTTTTTCGTTACGTCAAGATTATAATCAAAAAGAATTAGTGCTACTTTGTATTCTAAACGGTGCGTTTATGTTTGCCTCTGATTTAGCCAAAGATTTTGACGGCCCAGTTGAGGTTTCCTTCGTCAAAGTTAGTTCTTATGTTGGCACCGAAAGTACGGGCAAAGTAGACGAGCTCATTGGGCTTACTGCAAATTTAAAAAATAAACATGTCGTTATAGTTGAAGACATTGTCGATACCGGATTAACAATTGATAAAGTAATATTTTTACTAAATCAGAAACATCCAGAGAGCATTGAGATTTGTACACTATTGTACAAGCCTGAGGCATTCCTGGGAAAGCATAGACCAAAATACGTTGGTTTCGATATTCCTAATAAATTTGTAGTGGGATATGGGCTTGATTACAATGAGTTAGGTCGGAACTTAAAAGAAATTTATCAATTAATACCAGAATAATATGTTAAATGTTGTGTTATTTGGACCTCCAGGAGCGGGAAAAGGAACTCAATCCGAGCGTTTAATAGAAAAATATGATTTGGTGCATCTTTCCACAGGTGATATTTTTCGTTCAAACATTAAAGGAGAAACTGAATTAGGTAAATTGGCCAAAAGTTACATGGATAAAGGTCAATTGGTCCCTGATTCTGTTACAATCGACATGCTGCGTTCAGAGGTTTTGAAATATTCTAATCCTAAAGGATTTATTTTTGATGGATTTCCGCGCACCAATGCACAGGCGAACGCTTTGGATGAGTTTTTAAGTACTCAAAACACAGCGATTACCTTGATGCTAGCTCTAGAAGTAGAAGAAGAAGAGCTGAAAACACGATTGTTGAAACGTGCAGAAGTTAGCGGAAGAGCCGATGACGCAGATCCTGCCATTATTGAAAATAGAATTCGAGTTTACAATAACGAAACAGCTCCTGTTAAAGATTACTATTTGCAACAAGGTAAATTCATATCCATTGACGGAATAGGTTCTATCGATGATATCACCACACGACTTTTCTCAGCTATCGATTCGAGAAACTAAAAAGAAAGGATAAACTATTTATGGCCTCAGACAATTTTGTCGATTATGTAAAAATACATTGTACATCTGGAAATGGTGGAGGTGGCTCTACTCACTTTCGAAGAGAAAAATACATTCCAAAAGGAGGGCCAGACGGTGGTGATGGAGGTAGGGGAGGTCATGTTATTATTCGTGGTAATAAACAATTGTGGACACTCCTTCACTTGAAATTTCAAAAGCACATTAAAGCGGGCCACGGAGCACATGGAAGTGGTAATTTAAAAACGGGTTCACAGGGTGATGATACATATATCGAAGTTCCACTTGGAACACTCGCAAAGGATGGAGAAACTGGGGAGCTACTTTTTGAAATTACGGAAGACGGTGAAGAAAAAATTATTCAAAGAGGAGGGAGAGGAGGCCTAGGTAATAATCATTTTAAATCGGCAACAAATCAGACACCGCGATATGCTCAGCCAGGAGAATCAGGAGAAGAAGGATGGAAAATCCTCGAACTAAAATTGCTTGCAGATGTTGGTTTAGTAGGATTCCCAAATGCCGGTAAAAGTACTTTGTTATCTGTTATTTCTGCTGCGAAACCTGAAATTGGAGATTATCCGTTTACTACCCTAAGACCAAATTTGGGAATGGTTTCCTACCGTGATCATCGTTCATTCGTTATGGCGGATATTCCAGGGATTATTGAAGGAGCTCACGCAGGTAAAGGACTTGGGTTGCGCTTTTTACGACATATTGAACGTAATTCTTTGTTACTCTTTATGATTCCCGCTGATGCCGACAATATTGCTAAGGAATATAAAATCTTGTTAAACGAATTAAAACTCTATAATCCTGAACTTTTACATAAAGAACGCGTTTTGGCAATTACCAAATCGGATATGCTCGATGAAGAACTCATACAATCTTTAAAAAAGGAAATTCCAAAAATACCTTATGTTTTCATTTCCTCAGTAGCTCAAATGGGTCTGGTTGAATTGAAAGATTTAATCTGGAAACATCTCAATTCAGATGGAATGGCTTGAAAAAATTGACCAAGAAATTGTCCTGTTTATTAACGGACTTAACCATCCTTTTCTCGATGAAATTATGTGGTTATTAAGTGATAAATATGCGCTCATTCCCTTTTATATTTTTCTACTTTATTTGATAAGTAAACGTTATTCAACCAAATTTGCGTTTCAATTTCTAATAATCGCTGCTTTAACAATTTTGGTTGTAGATCAACTTAGTGTTTATGCGTTTAAAGAAGTTTTTCAGCGATACAGACCTTCTCATCATGCTGAGTTAAAGCATCAGCTACATTTTTACACTTCATCGAATGGGGATCAGTATTTTGGTGGGAAATACGGATTTGTATCCTCACATGCGGCAAATATGATGGTATTGGTTACCT
>DORI01000130.1 GCA_003512365.1 Crocinitomicaceae bacterium
TCCCGTTTTTACTGTCAGATTTTCTCAAAGAGAATCCTGAAATTGATCTTGAATTGGATGTTTCTAATCGCGATAATGTTATTCGTCAACTAGAAAATAACGAAGTTGATTATGCTTTGATGACTAGGTTACCAGAGGCAATGTCTCTAAGTTCATTGGAACTCATGCAGAATAACCTCGTTTTGGTAGGAGGAAAAGGGAGTAGGGAAGATTTTTCTCGAAATAAAAATGCTTATTTTAAAAGATTTCCGTTCATATTCAGAGAAAAAGGTTCTGCCACACGCAAAGCAATGAAAGATTACCTTAAACTTAATAGCTATCATTCAGAAAAAAATATAACCTTAACTTCAAACGAAGCTGTTAAACAAGCTGTGATTAGCGGCATGGGATGCTCAATTGTACCTTTAATCGGGATAAAGAATGAATTGCATTTGGGACAATTGGAAGTGCTTAGTGCTCCGGGTTTGCCCATAAAATCATCATGGTATATGGTACATTTGAAGGAAAAAAAGCATTCCCCTACAGCGAAAGAATTTTTGAAACATTTAATTGATAAAAGAGACTCCATATTGTCCAAACATTTCGATTGGGTGAAAGAATTCGAATTTTGACGACAAACATGCTTAACTTTGTGGTATGGATCATCAGCAACCTTTGCGTAACATCGCGGATATTGGAGAATTTTCGCTAATCGAAGAATTAACGCGCACCTTTCGTTCAGAACATACGGAACTGATTGAAGATATTGGAGATGATGCGGCTGGGATTATTCAAGATAATGAAAATGTTCAAGTTATTTCAACTGATTTACTAGTGGAAGGCATTCATTTTGATCCCATGTACATGCCACTAAAACATCTGGGATACAAAGCTGTTTCAGTCAATGTCTCTGATATCTGTGCAATGAATGCAACTGCGGAATATATTACTGTTTCGATTGCGGTTTCGAGCAAATACAGTGTTGAGGCATTAGAGGAATTGTATGCTGGAATCAAGGCAGCTTGCGATAATTTTACTGTTCGATTGGTAGGAGGCGACACTACAGCTTCGCCTTTTGGTCTGACGATTTCAATTACTGCATTTGGGAACGTAAAAAAAGAAAAATTAACCACACGTTCAGGAGCTAAAAATTTCGATCTGTTAGTTGTTAGTGGAGATCTTGGTGGAGCTTATATGGGACTCCAAGTTCTTGAAAGAGAAAAGGAAGTTTTTAAATCGAACCCGGCTATTCAACCTGAATTAGACGGCTTTGATTACATCATTCAGCGTCAACTAAAACCCGAAGCTAGAAAGGATGTAGTAGCAATCTTGAGTGCACTCGAAGTAGTACCGACATCAATGATTGATATTTCCGATGGTTTAGCTTCTGAAATATTGCATATTTGCAAATCATCTAGTGTTGGCTGCCATGTTTACGGTGAGAAAATCCCGATGGATACACAAACAATTCAAACAGCCTTGGATTTCAATTTGGATCCTGTTACAGCTGCTCTGAATGGAGGAGAGGATTATGAATTACTCTTTACCATTGATCAAAAAGATATCGCAAAAATTCAAAGTAATCCTAATTTTACAATTATTGGTCACATAACGGATGCAAATGATGGAATTTATCACATCGATAAACAAGGAGCTGCAGTAGCACTAAAAGCTCAGGGGTGGAAGCACTTTAGTTGATGCTAGGCATTGCGATTTTCTCTTTTAAAATATTGTTTAAAGGATATTGAAGCACCATTTTTTCTTTTATAACCTCCGCCTCCATTTGGGTTCTAAAGTTCCCTGCCTTTAAATTAAAATTTGGAGCCTCAAAAGTTATGTAGGTCTCAATATGAGGAAATTGAGAAAGAAAAGTTTGACGTATTAAATCAACTTTCGGCTTATCATAGTCAAATGCCAATTGAATTCGGTATCCGTATAGATCTCTCTTCAATCGATTCGTAACAGCACGACTTAATCGTTCGTCTGAAGACAAACTGATTTGGCCAAATAGGCTTGAGCTTGACTGTACGATAAAAATCCCTAAAATCAGCAACTTAGTTTTCATGATTGTAAAATTAACGGTTATTGTCAAAAATTATCTTATTTAGAATCAATTTAAATTAGGCATTATATTCAGAAAATTGTCATTAAATTGTCATAAAACATAACGAATCTTCTAATTTTGCATGCGTTAAAATGCGTTAAAAACGCTTTAAATTAAAATGAATTTACTATCAACATACATGAAAATAGCTAGTTATCAACTAATTAAGCGCTCTTTTGCTGCATTTATTTGTGTGGCAATCTTGAGTGTTGGCGCGTCCACCTCGCTTTATGCACAGTCAGGAGAAGAGCTTTTCAACCAAAGATGTGCTCAATGTCACCAAATTCATGCCGATGGAACAGGGCCTAAACTATACGAGGCTCAAAAACGATGGGCAGCGGATGGTGAAGCGGAATTAATCATCGAGTGGGTTCAAAATAACCCTGCACTTAGAGCAAGTGGAAAGTCCAAAAGAGCGAATAAAATTTTTGCTGAGTGGAAAGGTTCTGTTATGAATACTTTTACGGATTTAAGTAAGGAGCAAGTTAAGTCAATTCTTGATTGGGTTGACACTCAAAAGCCTGGAGGGGATGGGAAAGGTAAAGACGGAGCTGCTGGTGCAGGTGCAACGGAAGATGGCGCTAAAAAAGAAGGTGGTTCTGGTTGGTTGTGGTATATTTTGGGAGCTATTTTTATTACCATTATATTATCTGTAAGTGGTGTTCGTCGTCAGTTGAAAATAGTAACGAGTGATGATCCTCAAAATGAAAGTTTAACTTATTGGGAGGAATTCCGCGCTTGGTCTTGGAAAAACAAAAAATATGTTGGAATCGTTTCATTTATTTTAGTTCTTTCTCTTCTCGTTACATTTATTCAAATTCTTGGTAACATAAATGTGATGGAGGGTTATCAACCTTCTCAACCAATAGCTTTCCCACACAGCGTCCATGCGGGAGTAAATGGAATCGATTGTAAATATTGCCATAGTTCCGTTACAAAATCTAAATCTGCAGGAATTCCGTCCGTGAATGTGTGTATGAATTGTCACAAACACATTAGCGGTTCAGGAAAACCATATGAAGGTGAGATTAAGAAAATCTATGCAGCAGCAGGATGGGATCCTACCGCAAAAGCTTATACAAATAAAACATCTCCGATAGTTTGGAATAAAGTACATGTTTTGCCGGATCACGTTTATTTTAATCACTCTCAACACGTTGTTGCCGGAGGCTTGGATTGTAAGCAATGTCACGGTGATATGACGAAACTTCAATCTACGGCAAAAGTTCATTCTGTTGGTGAATTAAATGAAATCGAAGGAAATGTAAAATTAACAAAACCAGTGTTAACCATGGGATGGTGTATTGAATGTCATGGTAAATACCAAATTAATCTAGGAGATGGTAAAAATCAGTACTATCAAGAAATTCACGAACGATTGAAAAAAGAAAAAGGACAGAAAACATATAAGCGTTTCATAAACGATAACAAAGGCGTTTCTGTTGCTGAACTTGGCGGTTGGGAATGTGCTAAATGTCACTATTAATTTTAATCTTATCGAAGTAAGATCATGAGTATGACTAAAAAATATTGGAAAGGAATAGACGAGCTTAAGGAGACGCCCGCTTTTCTTAAAACTAAAGATCAAGAGTTTTCAAATCCAAACAGTATCGAAGAATTTCTAGCGGATGAAAAATTAGGAGAGTCTTCTACGGAGCGTAGAGATTTTCTTAAGTTCCTAGGATTTTCAGTTGCAGCAGCAACATTAGCTGCTTGTGAAGCTCCCGTAATAAAAGCTGTTCCTTATGTTTTCAAACCTGAAAACGTGACACCCGGTATGCCTACATGGTATGCTTCGACTTATTATGATGGAATTTCATATGCTAGCATTCTTGTTAAAACCAGAGAAGGTAGACCAATTTTCATAAAAGGAAATAAGGATCATGGTTTTACAAAAGGAGGAGTGAATCCTCAAATCATTGCTTCGGTTTTAGGCCTGTATGATGGAGAACGATTGTCAGGACCTAAAGCAAACGGGAACGATTCAGATTGGAATACTGTAGATGCAAAAATTAAAGCAAGTTTAGCCAGCGCAGGTTCTATAGCATTTTTAACTAATTCAATTATCAGTCCATCGGTTCTTCGAGCAATTGAAGAATATAAAGTGGCTTATGCTGGAAAATTTGAACACATTCAATACGATTCAATCTCTTACGGCGCTATTAGAAAGGCTAATTTGCAAAACTTTGGCGCAAGTATTATTCCAAGTTACGATTTTTCTAAAGCTAAGGTAATTATAAGCCTCGATGCAGATTTCTTGAGCACTTGGTTGTTATCAAATGAATATGCCATTCAATACGGTCAACGAAGAAATCCGGATGGCGAATGGATGTCAAAGCATTTTCAGTTTGAGTCGGTAATGACTGTTTCTGGGTCAAATGCTGATCAAAGAGCAATGACTCGTCCTTCTGAATTAGCGAACGTACTGAGTTATTTGATTTCGAAAAAAGGAGGAAATGCAGGAGTTGCCAATAACTTAGCGACAGATGTAAAAGCAGTTGCAGATGCCGCTGTTGCAGCCTTGACTGCTGCAGGGAATCAAGCACTTGTAGTTTGTGGTTCTAACAATGTAGGATTGCAGCTTTTAACAAATAAACTGAATCAATTAATAGGTGCTTATGGCACCACTATCGATATCGCAAATTCCGTTAATTTATACAACGGAGACGATGAGAAAGTAAAACAGCTTGTTACAAATGTCATCGCCGGAAAAGGCCCGGATGTTTTACTTATGTCAGGCGTTAACCCTGCATATTCATTACCTAATGGTCAGGAGTTTGCAGCTGGGTTGAAAAAGATAAAGACGTCTGTAGCTATATCGGCATATATGGATGAAACGGCTTCTCAGGCTACTTTCGTTTGTCCACCTCACCATGGATTAGAGGATTGGGCAGATTTCAGAGCAAAAAATAATGAATACGCCGTTGCTCAACCGACAATTCGACCGCTTCATAAAACATCTTCAACGTTAGAGTCACTATTAGTATGGCTTGGTAAAACAGGTAGAGGAGGTAAAGATTCTAAAGTCGCTTATGATTACATAATGGCTACATATGCCGGCATGGGGTTAGTTGATTTTAACTTTACGGTACACAACAGTTGTACGCCGGTGTTGTCAATAGCAACAGCGCCACTAACCTTTAAAGACGCTCCTGTGTCTGGATTGCCAAAGGCAACAGATTTAGAAGTTGTATTGTATCAAAAAGCAGCGATTCGTTCCGGAGAGTATGCTAATAATCCTTGGTTGCAAGAAATGCCAGACCCAATAACTAAAGTTACTTGGGACAACTACATAACAATGAATCCAAAAGAAATGGAGGATGCTGGTTATGCAACAACTTACGATCAAGAGAATGGATTAAATTTAGCTACATTAACAGTAAATGGTAAATCTGTAACCTTACCAGTTTACCCTATGCCAGGTCAAGCACTTAAAACGGTAGGTGTGGCCTTGGGTTATGGACGTGGAGCAAATGGTGAGAAAATTGGTAAATCTGCTTTTCAAACAAAAGAATACGGCGGTCATGTTACCGACGAAAATGGAAATCCAAAACCAATTGGTGCAAATGTTTTCTCAATGGCTAAATTTGAGAATGGCACATACAATTATACAAATGCTGGATCCCTAGCATCTGCAGATGGCGAATATTTGATAGCAGCTACGCAAATTCATCATACTGTAATGGCAAGACACTCTATTATTAGAGAGACAACCTTGGGTATCTATAAGCACAATGGTAAGGAAGCTTACAACCCAGCACATACTTTACAGAAATTAGACGAGCACGGAAATCATGTCAATGTTCCGGTGAGTGAATTTGACCTTTGGGAAGAGCATCCAGTAGAAGTGGTGGGACACAGATGGGCAATGACAATTGATTTATCATCTTGTATTGGATGTGGCTCTTGTTTGATAGCTTGTCAATCAGAAAATAACGTGCCGGTAGTAGGAAAAGACGAAGTAAGAAGAGGTCGTGAAATGCACTGGCTCCGAATTGATAGGTATTTTTCATCAGACGAAGAAGCCACTATTGGAACGAGAAAATCAGATGATATTAACTACGGAAACGCAGAACATCCATCTTTAAACCCTAAAGTGGTGCACATGCCAATGATGTGTCATCATTGTAATCATGCTCCATGTGAAA
>DORI01000068.1:0-3298 GCA_003512365.1 Crocinitomicaceae bacterium
ATTCCTCTGCTAGCAGAGGAATCTGTTCACATACATCCCGATGGTAAGACACTATATTTCGCCTCAAGAGGACATATTGGAATGGGTGGTTCGGACTTATATGTCACTAGACTTGATGAAAATGGAAATTGGTCAAAACCAGAAAATTTGGGTTATCCAATTAATACACTTTATGATGAAAATTCTCTGATGGTCTCTCCAACAGGAGAAATCGCCTATTTTGCCTCAGATAGAAGTGGCGGTTACGGAAATCTTGATTTGTACTACTTTGAATTACCTATTGAATTACAACCCACTAAAACTTATTATTTCGACGGTTATGTATTTGATGAAAAAACGTCGAATCCAATTCCTGGGCACTTTGAATTACGAGATTTAACATCTGGTAAAACGGTAATTATTTCAGATGCAGACGCTGTAGATGGTACTTTTACAGTAGCATTGCCTATAAACAAATCCTACGCAATTCAAGTTACCTATCCTGGCTACTTTCCATACTCGTTGCATTTCGATATGAAATTAGCAGAGGATCAACAATCGTATCACCTGAATATCCCATTAAATCCTCTTACCAGTAAAAAAGAGAATGTTCTGGCTAATGTTTTTTTTGATCTTAATAAATCAACATTAAGAGAAGAATCTAAGATTGAATTGAATGAATTTGCCAACTATTTACTACAAAACAAAGCGTTGAAAATTGAACTCGGGGGACATACTGACTCTCGAGGAAATGCAATGGAAAACACAAAATTATCCACCGAAAGAGCCAAGTCTGTTCACGACTACCTCATTACGAAAGGGGTACCTTCTACTCAATTAAGTTATAAGGGATATGGATCTACGCTACCCATTTATTCTGATGAAGTCATTGATAAAATGAAAAGTGAGAAGGAAAAAGAAAAAGCGCATCAAGCAAATCGCAGAACTATTTATAAAGTGATTAACTAATGAAATTTCTGAGGTTAATAAGAATCACCAATTTATTAATCATCATCCTAACGATGGTTGGCGTTGCAGATTACCTGTTAATCATGCACAACTATCAAAAGGTAAATTTCAATTTTCTAGATTATTCTTTGTTGGTTTTTTCTACCGTGTTGATAGCAGCTGCAGGTAATATGATCAATGATTATTTTGACATCAAAGCGGACCGCGTAAACAAACCTGATCGCTTAATAGTGTCGAAATATATTAAGAAACGTTGGGTTATTATTTTACACTGGACATTTAATGCCATTGCTTTTCTTATTGGTGTTTATCTTTCCTATCATTATAAAACACTCGTTTTTGCTTTTGTTCAATTAGTTTCCATTAACATGCTTTGGTTCTACAGTATCTATTTTAAGAAAAAACTTCTTCTTGGTAATGGGATGATTGGTTTGCTCACCACGCTTGTTCCATTACTTTCCGTTTGGTTTTTTTCAGTTCTTAATGAATCTCAAGTTACGCATTCACCATTCCATGAAAATACCTGGTCTCATGTGATGCATTATAATTTTATCTATTTGCTAGCGATATGCGCCGGAATTCAGAACTTCGGACGTGAAATAGTTAAAGATGCGGAAGACATTGAGGGAGACAAATTAATTCAAGTCAAGTCACTGGCCATGAAATTCGGCGGACGAGTTTCGGTACTAATTGCTTTGTATTTTATTCAACTCTCCACAATTCTTGGTGTACTGTTTTTTTGGAAAAATACAGAAATATTAAACGGTTATGAAATTTACTTTTTGGGGATAGCTTCCACACTGAATGGTATCCTCCTTGTCATATATTTATTCAACAAGAAAATTAAAATAAGAACGGTTCATTTGATTTTAAAACTCACCATGTTCATCGGATTATGTTCACTTTTTAGCGTATTTATTCGATGAAAATTATTCTTGGTTCTGCCTCTCCTAGAAGACAAAGCTTGTTGAAAGATTTAGGTTATTCATTTGAAGTAATTACACCTGACATAGAAGAGGTTGTTGAGCCTAACGTACCAATAGAAGAAGTTGCCGTTGACCTTGCCACTAAAAAAGCTCTTCACTTACTTCCAAATTTAGCGAAAGAAAACATTCTCATCTGCGCAGATACTGTTGTGGTTTTCGAGCAAACGATTCTGGGTAAACCTGCAAACAGAGAACAAGCTGTGGAATATTTAACCATGCTCTCTGGTAATGAACACCGAGTTATCACCGGAGTTGCTATAATGAGTTTAGATAAATCAATTCAATTCAGTGACATTACACAGGTTAGGTTTAAAATCCTTTCGAGCGATGAGATTCACCATTACGTTGATCATTTCAAACCTTATGATAAAGCTGGTGCCTACGGAATTCAAGACTGGATTGGTCTCATTGGAGTTGAAAGCATTAAAGGCTCCTACACAAATGTCATGGGACTACCCACACAGCTTTTAAATGAAAAACTAAAATCGTTTTAATTCTTCACCAAACGTTTGGTTATCGTACCATTTGAAGACGTTAACATCACCAAATAAATTCCGGGTGCTAAATGATTTACATTAATATACAATGTTGTTTGTCCGTTTATTTTCTCAACACTCAAGGTTTTACCATTCATGTCTTGAATCAATAAATTTCCAATCAAAGCAGAAGTAAAAATCGACACTTTCGCAAAATCAGAGGCAGGGTTTGGAATCAATTCAAAATTCACGAATAATTCGTTTGAAATTCCAAGTATACCATCAACACCATCGCAATTTTCGTCAATTCCATTGCCTGTTGCATCCGTTGCGTTTGGATTTATTTGACCATTCGTATCATCGCAATCTTGGTTGTTCGTGCTAAATCCAGGACCTGGTATTTCACAAAAACTCAATCCGGTTGAACCAGTACCAAAGCCATCATTGTCAGCGTCTGTGTAATAAGTAATAAAGTTTAATCCTTCATCAATGCTTCCATCACAATCATTATCAACTGCATCGCAAATTTCTGTTGCCCCTGGATAAATTTGATTGTTGGAATCGTCACAATCCGTTGAAGATAACACAAAATTATTGCTTGGAGGAGTGCATCCCAAAAATGAATTTACTAAATCTCCAAAGTTATCGTTATCAGAATCCAAATACCAAACAGTATTTGGATTTATTAATAAATCGGCATCATTACAATCGTAATCATTCGATACAAAACCAACTGGTTGTTCGCATGTGGAAACAGTTGAATTTACATTTCCAAAACCATCTCCATCGGAGTCCTCATAAAAGGTGATTGGGTTAAGGCATGGCATTGTCCAGGACAAGGTTAAATCATCAATGGCTAATCCATGATCAGAGCCTGCATGGTCAGGA
>DORI01000068.1:3324-4759 GCA_003512365.1 Crocinitomicaceae bacterium
TGGTCAGGATCAAACCAACGAAGCATAATGAACGAACCATTTGGAATTATTAAATTGGGAATGTTACCAGACAAAACAACCCTGTTTAAAGGATCATTACCATCTATAGCCCCAGGATTAAGCGTGTTGGTTGGGCTTATGGCATTCAAACTAACTACTGCCGTCCAACCTGTATTTGTTGTTGGTGTTAAGTTTGAAATTGAACCGGATGACAATTGGTACCAAAATGATAATGTATCAGCAGTTATTTTACCCCCGTTCCTCCATTGCTCCATAGTATATGAAACATTTAGGTTAGTAATCTCTTGACCAGAAGTATTTTGCAATAATATCCCATGAGCAAAATCACCTCCAAATGAAGAGTTGCCAGATCCAATAGTTCCCAATGCACGCTCATTTGAACCTGAGGCACCAAAACTATATAAACCTCCGCTCGATGAACTACCAGTTCCTGCCGCATAAAGGGTGCTTGTTGATGTCCGCTGTGAAAATATATTCTGAACTGTACTGTTATCAACCCAATCATTTACAGACCCACTGTTTAATAGCGCATCAAAGTTTTGAGTGAAAGAACCTGATCCAGATATTATTACTTGGGTAAATCCTTTGGTAAAAAATAGGATGAATAACAGAAGAAATAAATTTTTCATTTTATTTTTTTTTCAAAAATAGGCATTGAATTTCAAATTGATATTATTTTAAAAACAAAAAAGGCGACAGAAGCCGCCTTTGTTTATAACTTATTTCAAGTTGTTAATTATGCTTGTGGAGCTTCTGGTTGACGCTCTGGTTTTGGCAAAAGAACTTTTCTTGAAAGTTTCCATTTCTTAGTTTTCGGATCTTTTCCAACAACTTTAAAATCAAGAACATCACCTTCCTTAACAACATCTTCCATTTTCGCAACTTTATCCCAGTTGAATTCTGAAATATGGATCAAACCGTCTGTTCCTGGTAAAATTTCAACGAAACAACCAAAATCTTTTACGGATTTAACTTTTCCTGTATATGTTGCACCTTCTTCAACGGTCGGAGGGAAAGCAATTAATCGGATTCTACGAATGGCTTCGTTCATATCATCGCCATTGTTTGAAAGAATTTGAACTCGACCTTCTCCTGTTGGCAACTCTTCAATTGTGATAGTTGTATGTGTTTCTTTCTGTAAACCTTGGATGATTTTCCCACCAGGTCCGATAATCGCACCAATCATTTCATTTGGAACGTTAAACGCTTCAATTCTTGGAGTTTGCGGTTTCAAAGATGCTCTTGGCGCAGGCATTGTTTCAGTGATTTTACCCAAAATATGTAAACGTCCTGCTTTTGCTTGTTCTAATGCTTGAATTAAAACTTCGTATGGCAAACCATCTACTTTGATGTCCATCTGACAAGCCGTAATTCCTTTTGCTGTTCCTGTAACTTTAAAGTCCATATCACCTAA
>DORI01000152.1:0-1221 GCA_003512365.1 Crocinitomicaceae bacterium
TTAGTTGAAGTATTGCTTTGCGAGACCTCCTCTTTCTTTGCGGTGTTCTCCTTTGAATTAGTTGAGGTGTTGCTTTGCGTTACCTCCTCTTTCGTTGCGTTGTTCTCCTCTGAATTATTTGAGGTGTTGCTTTGCGTCACCTCCTCTTTCTTCAATTTGTTTTCCACTGAATTAGTTGAAGTATTGCTTTGCGTTACCTCCTCTTTCTTTGCGTTGTTCTCCTCTGAATTGGTTGAGGTGTTACTTTTCGTTACCTCCTCTTTATTTGTGTTGATCCCCTCTGAATTGGTTGAGGTGTTACTTTTCGTTACCTCCTCTTTCTTTGCGTTGTTATCCTCTGAATTAGTTGTTGTATTGCTTTGCGATACCTCCTCTTTCTTTGCGTAGTTCTCCTCTGAATTTGTTGTAGTTGAATTATTGATTTGTACTACTTCTTGGTTACGGTCGATGCTATCCAATAATAGAGTTGTTTCTTTTAAACGATTTTCTAGGAGTTGTACTAACTCTATTACCTCCTCACTATTCAGATTTGCGGATTTTCGTAATTCAGAAATATAATCTTCTTCTAACTTCTTTTTTACCTTGTATTTTTCTTCAGTATTTTTAATCAGTTCCAATCCAATAAGTCCATCTTCATATTGTTTTTTGAGATCTGATATAATTGACTGTTCAATTTTGACTGGTTCTTTGACCTTATTATCAAAAAGTTGCTGTAATATTTGTTCTTTACCTTTGTCATAAGAAGGTGTTGCTGTAATCAATCCAATTTGTTTAATCTTTAATGATTCGTCTGAAATATAACTTACCAAGTCCTGATTTTCGTTAAACGCATTCCTTTCAGACACTAATATATTTAGCTGGTAATCCGTTTCTTTTTTCAAATCTGAAGTAATTGCCAATTGTTTATTTATTCTGGCCAATTCCTCCTTTTTTTCGTCTTGTTTTTTCTTGGAAAGATTTTTAATCTCGCTTTCAATTTTTACTACTTGCTTCGATAAACTATCAATCTGCTTTGAGTAGGAGATTAACTCTAATTCAACACTTGCTATTTTAGTTGAATTTTCCTCTTGCAAGTCCAAATTAATTTGTTTGGGTGAAATTACTTGCTTGGACAGTGAATTTCGAATCTGAGATAATTTTGACTCAATAAATTTCACCACCTCGTCGTTGGATTTAGTTTGTACAATCTCGTTGAGCTCTTCATTTAACATGTTAAATGAA
>DORI01000152.1:1233-13575 GCA_003512365.1 Crocinitomicaceae bacterium
TCAATTTCATTGTTTTTTTGATTCAATTGGCTGTTAAAGCGCTGTTCTTCAAGGGGAATTTCATTTTTAAATTGCGCAATTTCATTTTCTAAAATTACAATACGTTCATTATTTTTTTGAATTGATTCGTTTGCTTGAATTCGAAAACGTTCATTGTTCTCCATGTCAATTTCCTTTTCCAACAAGCTATCCACTAATATTTCAATAGCTCTTTGCTTATCATTCTCTATAATGTTAAGCTTTGTAAAAACGTCTACTTTCGCTGCTTGCTCAATATTAGACTGTAAACCAACACTTTTCTCATTTATAGATAATTTTGAAATTTCTTGAAGGCGCAAAGGTTCTAATGCGTCAAAATCATTTACGAACTGTACTCGCGTATTAACTTCTACTTGTTCAATAGAGTTTTCCATGTAATAACGTATTGTCTGTTCAATTAATTCCTTCTCAGAAATCAAAGGAATTTCTATTATTTTTTTAAAATGTTTTTCCTGACCGTAAAGAGAAAACTCAATTGCGTATTCGTAAATTCCATGGACTGGGAAGTATATGGAAATATTACCGTTTAAATCTGATACAAACGGACCAAAAGTCTCATTACTTGCAATATTTCGAATATTAATTTTTATGGTGGCAGGTTTATTCTCTACTTCGTCAACCCAACGACCTTTTGAAGCAATCAGTGGATTATTTGCAGGTGCCAAAGAAACAGTAAATACCTCCACATTCATTAATTCCCCGTTCCTATTTGATGTAAAATAGGCGCTATTCAAACCATAATCTGGCACATATAAATAATCATCACTTGGTGTATTGTACGGAAAACCAATATTTTCAATTTCGCCAACAGTATTTGCTTTCCAGTCATAAGGCACCTTAAAAATATCATACCCTCCAAAGGAACTATGACCAGTAGATGCAAAATATAAAGTTTTGGTCGAATCATCGTAAAATGGATAATTTTCATCCTTAAGTGTATTGATAAGAGGAATTTTCCGAATTTCACCCCATTCTTCATTCACATTTTTTATCTGAATAAAAATATCCAAACCTGTTTCCTTTTTCCCGCTGTAGGAAGCGAAAATTCGGTATTTCATGCCACGTTTGAAAATATATTTTGGGTTAAATCCTACTGCCTTATTTTGCTTTTCGTAAACTTCTCCTTTATCTAAATTATAAAAGGTGTAAGGTTGAGAAAACTTATAAAATTTCTCATGATTACCTTGTTGAGTAAGTTCTTTTTCTTTAACAGTTAGGTTAGATTTTAATTTAATTTGTTCCTTTGCCGAAACACAGCGATCAATTTCTTCCCTGGCTTCCTTTTCAAGTTGAATATCTTTTTTGCAAAGTTCAAATTCACGAATTGCATTATCGAAATCGTATTCATGTTGAAATATTTTCCCTCGATATAAATGTGNNATGAATTCAAAGTATTTTTTAGACTTCAGTTTATTTTCAGTTTCAAAAAGACAAACTCCATACTTATAATTAAACTCAACATTTTTTTGATCTACCGCTATCAATTTTAAATATCTCTCCTTGGCTTCTGTATAATTTTGTTTTTGAAAAAACCCATCGGCTTCCTTTTTTAAGGCATTTAAATTTTGCCCAAAAGCTAAATACACCCCATTGAGGATAAAATAAAAAAAGAAATATATATTGAGTTTCAACAAATGGCGATTTATATTAACTAATTAATATACAACAATTACGCCTTCTTTTTTAAAAGGTTCATTTTGTTCTCCTCACCTCTTAAAAGTCTCCCGATATTTTTTCTATGTGCTGCAATAACAACGAAGGATAAAATAATTGTAAAAATGATCATAATTCGTTGATCTTCCTTTAATAAAAAAAAACTGATGAAAGGCAATGCCATGGCTGCCGTAATAGCACCTAATGAAACGAAACGGAACGATATAAATATTAGCAAGAAAAGACAAAGACAAATTATTGCTCCGACTGGGTTAATACCTAAAACAATTCCTAGTGAGGTAGCGACTCCTTTTCCTCCTCTAAATCCAGCATAAACGGGAAAAACATGCCCTAATACAGCAGAAAATCCACCACAGAGTTGTAAAATAAGTTCCTCATCTTTGAACCCAAGGTAATAATCTTTAAATAGAAATGGCAAAGAAGCACATAATGAACCTTTAAAAATGTCAATCATAAGTACGGTCCAACCTAAACGTTTCCCCAAAATTCTAAATGTATTTGTCGCCCCAGCATTCTTACTTCCATGGTCACGAACATCAATTCCATGAAAATATTTACCCAACCAAACAGCAGTTGGAATAGAACCAATAAAATAAGCCAAAATAATAATTATAGAAAGTAACATTTCATTTACCTATTTTGAAATACACTCTTAAATTTTGCAACTAAATTCTTAGCTTCAGAACCTTCAGCTAACTCAAATTTAAAGTTTTTTGCCTTACGTTTCTTCGGTTTTATTGCTAAAATGGTTTTTTTTAATTCAGAATCGTTCGTCACAAAGCTCAACGTTGACTCATTTTTATTGTCCATTTGATGGTTTAGATAAAAGAATTTTTCTTCATTAACATCCAAATTTATTCCAAAAAACTGAGTTTCATCTGAACTATAACGTTGAGCAAAAAACGCTCTCGTGTTTAATTCTTTTAAAACAGGTATTCCCGAAATACTTACTAATCCTACTGTTGCATTTTTATCACTAATGAATCCCCGTTCTGCTTTTCTTCCACCAGCGGCACTGCCCATTAAACTCTCTAGACGAACTCCGGAAAGAATCAATGTTTGATCCAATTCATCAGGCATCTTTTTTAATCTATCCTCATCAAAATCTTTAAACACTCTTTCATGCTCTTCTGCTATCCAATAAGCGAAATTATTTTTCAAACCATATTTTCCAGCTTTTAAATCTACCTCTTTTAAATTTTCATCTGCCTTAATTTTGTTTGCCACAATTTCCATAACGTCTTTTGGGACTTGCATATCTATCGCAACATTTAAATATGTTGAAGTCTTTTTATCAGAAGGATTAAATTCGAGCTTGCCATAAGCTTTTATTGAAGTTTCACCGTAGTTAATTCCAAGATTTATTGGGCCAAATCCACTCAAAATACACGTGCCTAAGTGAAGTGAATATAACGTTGACAGCGTATCTAATTTTTGCAATCTACTTTTTGTTCCTATTTGAAATTCATGAGCAACATCATTATATTGAACAAAACCACTTGCCGATAACAATTCAATATCCGTTTCACGTTCTTTTTTTGATAAAAAACCTTGGTAAACACGCAAACTATCCAGCTTTAACGAATTCCGCCAAGCAAATCCAGATAGGACTGGTTCATTTTTAGTATTGACTTGTTTTTGATTAACCGGAATTTGAATTTTCTTAGGATTTATTGTGTCACTAAAATTAAACCATGATTTATCATAGGAACAGTCATGATTAATTCTTGTAGAACCTGACAAAATTAATCCAGGAGTTGAGGCGAGAATAGAAATCTTTCCAAAATAATCGAATTCTTTACTAAGTTTAAAATTCATCCTCTCTAAAATTTCTCCAGTTACAACTGTTTCTTTCTTTTCCTTACGATAGACAATAGATTGCATAGGAATTATAGTTACTAGGCTATCTCTATCAAAGTATGGATAACTACAATTTCCTTCGTATGTATTTCGCGAAAGTATTGAAATATTGGCATCTGTGAATTTGTGGTATTTAGTAATATAATTGGCAACGATTATTGCATTTTTAAGTAAATCCATTTTGGCAGCTTTGCGAATGCGAACCTTCATTGAATCAGGGAAAATACGGGCATCACCAACTTGAACAAATTCAACTTTTCTACAATTTATTGTTTGTGTTTTTAAATCGTAGGTGGCACTCAAAGATTTAAATTGTAATGAATCTTGGTTTGGGTCCATTGAAAAAAAATTATTTGTAACTAAATCCATCCCACTTTCAAAATTTGTTTCATTAACCCCACTTTTCTCAAAATCAATAGACTGAGCATCCATCTGCCAGATAAATTTATCCATTTGACAATAGTAATTATTCGCTGGGAATTTAATTCGTTTACTAACATTTGAAGTAAATTCTCCCATTCTTTCATTAAAAGAAACATGTCCTTTAAATCCGATAGATTGTATCGCCAAAGGATTTTCTCCGTGACTAGTAAATCGATTTCTTATCGCAAAATTTGAGTGATCTGTGTCAATATCTTCATCAGTAAAACGGAAGTCTTTTGCTTCCAATGATGCTTCTTTGAAATCAATTAAACCTGAACCTGTTGCTCCAGATTTTTGAAGCACTAATGTGCCTGTTAACGTAACTTCCTTGTTAAACATTGAAATTAATTGGCCATTGTAACTAGACACTTTTAATACTCCCAATTTAGGTTGGTAACTTAAGAGTGCAGCTGTTGAGTTAGCCTCAGGAAATTTAATCCCACTTTCCTTTTGTTTATTTGAAAATTGTGCAATTCCAATTGCCGAGTCCGGTAAAAATGTTAATAGTTTGGAAACAGCAGTTGCTTCTAAAAATTCTATAGTACCTGACCCTTGCAAACCATTTTGCGATAACGCAATTTTATTTTTATATCTGTTCTCTGTTCCATAAAATGGCAATCCTTCTTCTGGAGCTTTAGTAAAAAACCCGAGCGAATAATCATTCATCACGATAAGCTTTTCTTTTAATTTAGGAAATATTCCACCTGAGTTAAGTTCTCCATTAAAAGCCAGGGCTTTTTCTTTAAAATTGTCAAGGCTATCTAATTCGAATGGGGTGATTTCGTAATAAAAACGCGTAGAATCGTAAGCACCATTTAATATTGATTTATCGTTGTAATATACCTTGCTATTCAACCTTGTAACTAATTTAGGGTATTCATCCATCTTGGCTTTTTTACCTGAGCGGGATGATGGTAAATCAATTAATAATTCACCTGTAAGATTACTAATAGAGGAAGGAGAGGCGATCGGTTGATTGCCATCCTCTGTTTTCATTGGTTTAAAATTAAAATAGGCATCTCTTGAAGAAAGAATATTTACTTTAAAGTTTTCGTAATCGAAAATGGAATTATTACAATAAACATCCATTTTTCCTGCTGTTAACCAACCCGAAAAATACATATCTCTATTTTTCTTTAATGTCAATTTAGAGGAGTCACAAAACGCAATTACCTTTTGATTTTCAGAAAATGTAACTTGATCTACTTCACTGATATTCATTTCTAATTCATCAATTTTAATTCTCGCAAATGCGATTGAAAGCTGACGTGTTTTATTTCGATCTTGAATTCTCATTTTTTCAAATTGTAATTCAGGATTGTTTTGCAGGTCTACATCAGAAAAAGGAATTTTAATTGGTCGGAAATCTGATGTAATTGAAAGGTTGTCATAATCTTTCTCACCATTTTGAGACAACACATAATCGATTAATTTTTGCTCTACTTTAATCTTTTTGGTTGTCCCATTATATTGAACAAAACCGTCTGACGTCATATCGACCATCAGGGGTTTGATTTGATCCACTATTCTATTCATGGAAGAAGCTAACTCTCCTTCACCAAATTCCATTCTACCGGAAGTAATAGCTTTTTTAGCTATAAGTTGGAACGGATGTTCAGCATTTGCAGAATTGTACTTGGAGTATAATTTACCATCGAAATTATCCTTAGACTCTAATACGGCATATTTCTGCTCTTGAGAAGTTCCCACATCAAAGGTGTAATATGCCACATTTTTTAAATGGCTCCAAACTAATATAGGTGCTCTAACATATAAATTAAAGTAGCTATCACAAAACGGAACATAAGTACCCCCCTGATTTGCAGCTGTAATCTTTAATTCTTCTTGCGTCAAATTATACAATAATAAACCCTTTTGAAGAGTTAGAGAATCGCCATTTTTATACAGTAATTTCAATGAGCTTTCCTTCGATAATATGCTTTCAGGTGTTATTTGATATTCTAAAGATGATACTTCCAATTGAGTTTTACCCGCAACCTTAAATATCATTTTTGCCGGTTTACCCTCTACACCTTTCCCAACAAAATCGTCACCTTCAAGTGTAAAACTACCATCGTAATCTACATTTTTTCTTAAGTTGGGAATCTTTAGTCGTTTCTCATAGGAAACAAATTGCGGAACCTTTTCTCCTTCCGATAAATCCAAAATAGTTTTATCCGTCAGCTTTCCTAGAATAGGTTGTTGAAAATATGGCGTTGTAAGTGCAACTGAATCTGCCTTCAAAACCGTTTTATTGAAATCCGCTTTATACCCTTTCAAATTAGCAAAGGTCTCGTCCTTGTTAATCTTTACCTTCTCCCATGTGATAAGTCCACCCCTACCCTCCCAACGTTTTGAGGCTATTTCAAAAACACCATTTGTTGATTTTATTTTTAGTGAATCGCCATTGGTTCCGCGAATAGGAACGAAACAAATTAAATCCCCATTTTTGCAAATTAATTGTAATTTTTTATCGCGAAGCCATTCAAATTCTCCCTTTTGAAAGTACCAACCATAATTTGCGTCTCTTATAAGTGCCTTATATCGAAATAAATTTGAGGAAAAGAGTAAAAAATCACTAAGTTGATCAGGTTGTTTCTCATAGATTTCAGCGAAAATTTCACCCCATTGCTGATTAAATTCAGTATCAAACTTATTTACATTTTGAAATAAAAATGAAATCATGTAATTGAAAATATCAGGATTTGCAGAAACTCCTTTTTTCTCTAAGCTATTGCATCCATCCACCATTTTAGAAAATTTTGAATCAGAAAGTTGAGGTGATTTTAACAAGTCCTCAAGATCCTTTTTACAAAACTCACTTGCCTTACTTTCTAGTGGAAATTTGCTCCAATCTTTATTAAATTTCTCTTTGTCTTTCGTAAAAGACTGGGCATTAAGAGTTGACGCTACTGTCAATATTAATAGTAATATTAATGTTTTCATAATCTAACAAATTGAAGCATAGACCATCCGTCTTTTTCATTGCGAGATTGAAATTTAAAATCATTTTTATTCGCTAATTGAATCAATTCTTCATCATCTGTTGTGAAGAATCCCGAAATTAAAAGACTTCCACCTAATTTCATGTGCGTTGAATAGCTTGGGAATTGATCTCGTAATACGTTTTTATTAATGTTTGCAAGAATTAAATCAAATTGAATAGTAGGGATTTGTTCCTTGGAACCTTTTAATACCTCAATGCGCGAACAGTTATTCCGTTGCACATTCTCAATAGCATTTTCCACCGACCACTCTTCAATCTCTACTGCTTTAATCATTCTTGCTTCCAGTAGCTCTGTCAAAATTGCAAGGACTCCTGTCCCTGTTCCCATATCTAATACATCTAAATTTTTAGGAGGGAAATTCAATAAATAAGAACAAATGAGATAGGTAGTTTGATGATGGCCTGTACCGAATGTCATCTTAGGTTCAATGACAATGGATAAACCCTGCTTCAAAATAGATTTATGAAACGGTGCGATTATTTCTAATTTATCGTCAACAAGCACCGGATCAAATTGAGATTCCCATTCTGCATTCCAATTTTGCTCTTCGAGAAGTTGGATTTTATGAGTAAAGTCAATTTGTTTTTTCCTTTGATTGAACAAATTAGTCACATGTGTTTCATTGTAATTCGCTTCTTGTATATATGCTTTTAGACAACCATCTTCATCTTCTTGAAAACTTTCAAAACCTACTTCCGATAAATCAGAAATAAAGATTTCATTCCATGGTTCTCGTGGAATTACGTCAATACTCAATTCGAGATACTTCATTGGCTGCTTGAATTATTTGGTAGAATTTATCACTATCTAGAGATGCTCCACCAATTAGGCCTCCATCTACATTTAGACATGAAAATAACTCCTTTGCATTTTGTTCGTTACAACTTCCGCCGTACAAAATTCTAACGTCATTCCCTAAATTTGGAAAACGATCAACGAGGAACGACCGAATAAAATTATGCACCTCATTGACTTGTTCTACGCTAGCAGTAAGACCAGTACCTATTGCCCAAATAGGCTCATATGCAATGGAAATAGATTTAATGTCATTTTCTTCGAGCATGCCGATAGAATCGTTTAATTGATCTTCTAAAAAAGACAAATGATTAGCAGAATTCCGAACAGAGATACTTTCGCCGATGCAAAGTACGGAATTGAATTGCTTATTAACAGCAGCTTTTAATTTATTTAAAATCAATTCTGGCGATTCAGAAAAATATGTTCTGCGTTCACTATGACCAATAAGAACATATGAACAATTTATTGATTTTAGTTGATCTAAACTTATTTCTCCCGTGTATGCGCCTCGCTCTTCGAAATAAAAATTTTGAGCTCCAATGCCTAACTTACCGACATACTCATTAATCATTTTTTCCAAGAAAATAGAAGAGGGAAAAATGACAACATCCAGTTGTGGGAATTTGGATAAATCATGACTTCTTAACGTTTTCAGAAAACTAAGTGCATCGGATTGGAGAAGATTCATCTTCCAATTTGCAGCTACTATTTTTTTTCTCATACCCTAAATTAAGGATAATTGAAAAGATGAACGTTTATGATTCTACCAAGTTTTCAACAGACTACTGCTTTAGCTT
This sequence comes from Crocinitomicaceae bacterium, assembly GCA_003512365.1. Classification (GTDB taxonomy): domain Bacteria; phylum Bacteroidota; class Bacteroidia; order Flavobacteriales_D; family Crocinitomicaceae; genus UBA952. The sequence goes on from DORI01000152.1 coordinate 9,833, forward strand.
TTTTTCGATATCCTTTAAATCTTTAATAAGCTTATCCTTTGAAAATGCTGCATCGCCTGAACCTTGATAAAATTTTATTATGTTTCCGTTCCACATCAACACCACACCAGGAACATCATTAGTCAAACCAAACACCTTCATGAATTGTCGAATTTCAAAGACTTGGTGATTAAATTCTCTTCCAATAATTTTAAAGAAATTGGGCACTTCTTCTGGTTCTTCTTGAAAGGCAATATGAACTTTTGGTTTCACATTAGACTTTGCTATAACTGAAACGATATCCTTTCCCGCTCCTTGGCAATGATCACATGTTGGTGAAAAGAAACACAATAGTTTTAACCCTTTATCAATATTTGGAATAGCCGCAGAAAATTGAGAAACTACAGGTGTAGGTTCGTATAATTTTTTTTCTGGTTGTAATGACTCATTAAGTCCGGCTTGTTGTATTTTTAATTGTAATTCCAAATTTTCAATTAAATTCTGCTGTTCGATTACTTTTTCATTTAAATAATTGATTTCTTTATAAATCTTATTCAATTCAGAATTTGTAAAAATAATATTTCCATTTTTATCTTTGGTTTGGCTAAATCCAAAAAGAAAATAAAATGAAGTAAATACGAAAATTAAAAAATAAGGTCTCATTGGGTTATGTTTTTAAAAAATTTAATTAAATCATCCGTCGATTTAATGTTAATATCTAAATCAAAACTAGGTTCCATTATATTATATTTGTTTTTAAAATAAAAATCTTATTCGCAATTATTCATAAACCATATAAAAGATATTTATTTTCCTAAAATATCAAACAATTGCTGTATCATATTAGAATTTAGATTATTTATAANNGGTTCTGTCCTTGAATCTATTTTGTTCAATTTCTCCTTAATCTTCATTTCTTTGGATTTTAATTGGTCTAAAGATTCTGTGACTTTAAATGTGCTATCAGTTAAAGTAGTGTTTAATTCCTCATTCGAACTATCATCTTCAACAACCACAACTTGCGTGCAATCAAACGAATCCTTTTCACAACTTTCCATTGGTGTTAGTCCGAACATAAAAAGACTGGAGAAAGCAAAAATACTGGAAAGAATCCAAGGATTGTTTTGTCCTTTTTCCTTGTCTTTAACTTGAAAAAACAAATAAATCAATAAACCAATAGATGCAATATTTTTGAAAATTGATTGAAGAGGTGTCATTGGAATTAATTCGCCAAAACATCCACAATTTCCAGAATTTCCACCTGTGTTCATAATTTCAACAGCAAGATGAATTGAAAAAATACCTAACATTAGGGTGGCTGCAGGAATTACGATAGATTTTAAAAAGTGTGGTTGTAATAATCCTATGCCAAGCGCAATTTCTGCAGCGATAACATACCTAGAAAAAAACGGTGCAAAGCATTCGTCGAAACCTAAAGGTAGCAATTGCTTCATTTCAAATGATGTTATAGCCAAAACGGGAGAAGGGTACAATTTAGCAGCTGCAGATAGAAAGAAAAATCCTGAAAGTAATATCCTTACAGCCCAGGGTAAATATTGTTTTACTTTTTCCATGATTATCGATTTAGTTCTTCAAAAATAAAGGGTAAGAACGAGTCAAAAAAAAATTTAACGTTATTTTAACTCTTCGAGGTGAATCAGGGCAAAAACAGCGTAATTCATCATGTCGTAATAATTTCCTTCCACCCCTTCGCTAGCCAAAGTAACCCCCAAATTATCTTCTATCTGCTTAATTCTCAATACTTTTGTTAAAATCAAATCAGTTAATGAGCTTACCCTCATATCCCTCCACGCTTCACCATAATCATGATTTTTCGCTTTCATAAGTTCAAACGCCTCTCCTGTTACCTTTTCATACCAATCGATAGCCGACTGAGAATCCAATTCCGTTTTTCCTATTTCAGCTGGAAGGCGCAATTGGATGATAGCCATGACGCAATAATTCACAATCGCCATAAACGCATCTTCAAAAGGTTCGTCTACTTTATTTTTCCCGGCTTCTTGAATGGTACGAATTCGCTGAGCTTTAATAAACAACTGATCTGTAAGCGAGCTTGGCCGAAGAATACGCCACGATGTACCATAGTCCCATGTTTTTTTCTCAAAAACTGACTTGCATTGATGAATTACATTTGTATATTCGAACTCTGTTTTATTCATTAGGACAAATTTACATGAATTTATGCAAACTGATCTGATTCATATTAAAGGGAAACTTTACCATTTCGATGAACTTTGGATTATGGCTATTTTAAACCTCAGTGAAGACTCCTTTTTTGAACATTTTTCAGGAAAATCAGACAATTCACTGCTAACTCATGTAGAAAATTTAATTTCTAATGGAGCAAAAATCATAGATATAGGTAGCGTTTCTACTCGTCCAAATGCCCCCAAAGTTTCAAGTAAAGAGGAAATTAAAAAATTGGGGTCTTCGATTTCGACAATTAAAAAAAAATTTCCATCTGTATTGATTTCAATAGATTCAATTGCTGAAGAAACCCATTCTTTCGCAATAAATGAAGGAGCCGATATTATCAACGACATTAGTGGGGGTGAGATTTCAGAATCAATTATATCATCAATTGTTAAAAATAAACTCGCTTACATCCTCACCTACAATAGAGGTAGAAAAGAGAATTTAGTAAAGAATGAATCTACTGAAAATATCCTTAGCGATTCGCTTCTTTTTTTTTCTGAGAAACTTGAGTTTTTTGCTCAACATGATTTATACGATATTGTGTTAGATCCCGGATTTGGTTTTAATAAATCTCTCGAAGATAATTTCAATTTATTGAGATATTCTGAATTTCTTAAAATTCTCGAAAGACCTATGCTTTTTGGTTTATCCCGTAAATCTATGATTTACAAAACTCTAGAAATTAAAGTAGAAGAGGCTCTTAATGGAACAAACATTTTTCATACATACGCTCATTTAAAAGGAGCTAATATTTTAAGGGTTCATGACATAGTTCAGGCTAAACAATTAAAAATGTTGTTGTCTAAATTGAATTGAATTCTCAATTTGAAACTTTTTTCATTACTTTCGTAACTTATATAAACAATAAAATCATTTATGAAAGTTTTTATTATCCTTTTTTTAACATTTGTCAATACTATGGTTTGGTCACAAAGTGGTGTGCCAACAGCAGATTTTTCATTGTCAGAATCTAATATATGTTCAGGTGAATGTATTGAAATATTAAACACTTCAACATCTAATTCACAAACTTGGATTTGGGATTTTGGAACAGGTGCTAATCCCTCGAGTTATCAAGGTCAAAATCCTGGATTAGTTTGCTTTTCAAATCCCGGAACGTATACAATAACCTTAACCGCTTCCAACGCTTTTGGTTCAAATTCAACTTCACAAACGGTTACTGTAACGGCCAATCCTTCCGTAAATGGAACAATATCAGATACCCTTGGAGGCGTTTACGTTGAAATACCCGATACTACAATTTATATGTACCAAAACGCTTATTTGTGGGGTTCAGGTATTCCGTCTGGTGGAACTATGGCTTGGTATCCAAGCGGTGTTGAATCCAATCAAATTCAAGTTGCCAATGGAGATTCTTTAACTGTAAATCCTTTTTATACTACTTATTATGTGGTAGCATACAATTTGAATGGTTGTTTCAGTTACGATACCGTATTAGTAAATGTTCGATTCAATGATTCCATTCGTGTAGCAGTTCCAAATTCGTTTTCACCAAATAATGATGGCAAAAATGACTTTTTACGAAT
>DORI01000152.1:13604-15194 GCA_003512365.1 Crocinitomicaceae bacterium
ATTGCGGAGCTTGATTTTAAGGTTTATAACAGCTATGGTATTTTAGTTTTTAGAACTTCTGACCCCGATGAAGGTTGGGATGGTACATTTAAAGGTAAAAATGAAAATCCGGCAACTTTTGTCTATGTGGTTGATTATAAATTAATCAGTGGAATATCTCAATCCATAAAAGGAAATGTAACTCTTTACAGATAAAAAATGAATAAAATTAAATATGCATTCTTTGCAACGCTTTTAATTGGTAAATCAATTGCTCAACAAGATTTACAATCAAGTAATTGGTACGAGTCTAACACGATGATAAATCCTGCCTCAGTTGCAACGGAAGACAGTGATTACGGAATATTCACCAACTGCAGGTTTCAGTATTTTGTAATGGGAGGTCAGCCAATGCGAACTAACTCACTTATTGGAGAAGTAAAAATTTCGGATAAACAAGGAAGAGGTAATCATTTTGGCCTTGGTGTAAATGCCAGTAATTCTCAAACTGGTGATGGATATTTCATGAATACATCGGTTTCCATTCCCTTCAATTATTCGTTGCAGGTTGATAAATCAAGTAAATTATCCATTGGATTTTCACCTGGAGTAATTATGCAGGGATTTTCTGCCGCTAAACAAACCTGGGAATCTCAATGGACAGGTCTAGGATTTAGTTCAAATCAATCTTTATCAGGCGAAAACTTGAACAATAACTTTAGCGCTTTTGACCTTGCCGCCGGATTATTCTATCAGGTTGAAATGAATGGATCATATTTTACAGGAGGATTTTCAACCAAGCACATTACTCGTCCTAAAATTGATTTTTCGTTTGGCGCTGACAGACTTTATCAATTATATACGTTGCACTTCAGTGGTGATATTTCAACCATCCGAAATAATTTGAGAATTTGTCCTAACATCCTTTATAACCAAAGTGGACCAAATAGGAGTTTGGTAATGGGTGCAAGTATAGATAATTTGCTCGATGAGGGTTCAAAATACACTAAATTAAGAAAATCGAAAAGTATTAGTTATGGTCTTTATTATCGTTGGAATGACGCTATAATTGGAACCTTAGGAGCGAATTTAGCAGGATATAAATTTGGAATTTCTTTTGACGCTACGGTTTCCTCTCTGAGTAATTACAACAATAGCATTGGTGCTTTGGAGGTTTATTTTAAATCTCAACTTAATTCTAAAGCTCAGAAAAGAGGAAAGATTAGAAATTTAAAATAATAGTTAATTCCACCATTCTTGATTAAGTCCTCCCGTATGAACGAAGAGGACTTTTTTGTTAAGAATAGATTTTTGATTTACTGTGCTTACAAATTTGGTAAAAGCATACAACGCTTTAACAGTATAAATTGGGTCTAATTTCAATTTAGTGACGCATTCAATATTTCGTTGAAAATCTTCCAAAGTTTTTGTTAACTTACCATACCTTCCCAACTCCTCATATATTATTGGAACAACTTTCTTAGAAATAAGATGAGTATTGTACACTTTTTTCATTTCTTCTTCAGATTGAAAATTACGAAGCGCTGGAACAACGAAAAGTATTGAATCATCCGACATTGAATGGTAAATTCCAAGACTTGTTGTTGTCGT
>DORI01000152.1:15238-21663 GCA_003512365.1 Crocinitomicaceae bacterium
TCAGGAATAAACCAACATTTTTCATTTAACCAATATTCCACACCATTCATTCTCTTTAATTCCAAATACCTATTTCTTGTAAGAAAAATGAGATCTATTCCATTTGAGGAGCAAAAAGATAGTATTTTATTAGAATTTTCATTTAATTCATCACCCCGCACCATTACGGTGAGTGGAATACTAAACTCGACACATAGAAATGCCGTGGCCAAAATATGATTTGAATAAGCGCCACCAAATGTGACAATACGTTGACATTCGTTTTTATTAGCTGCTAAAACATTGTATTTTAATTTCCTTAGTTTATTACCAGAAATAATTGGATGTATTAAATCATCACGTTTTATAAACAATTCGAAATTTAAATTGTTGAGGGTAAAGTTGAAAGGTTCAACTATCGAATTTTTTAATTTATCCGCTACCCAATTCGAATATGTCTGAAGATCTATCATCATTTTCTAAGCGAGGAAACCTCGACAGTGAAGATTACTACATTGGAGAAGAAGGATATATCGTTTTTACAGAAAAATATCATTTAAAAAGAGGTTACTGTTGTAAAAGCGGTTGTAAACATTGTCCTTATGGGTATGATAAAAATACGCATTCCATTAAAGGTCAAAATACTCAATAAATACCTTTTTCAGGAAATTTGCCTTTGTATTGAGATAGGATGTCTTTAATTGATTGTATGTCTTTGTCAACATCACCAGTAGGTATAAATTCTCCATGAAAACCACCAATTTTACGTTCATAGTCCATATAGCAAATATAAATGGGAACATTTGCTTTCTTTGCTATATAGTAAAATCCCTTTTTCCAATTTGGATTATATGAGCGGGTCCCTTCAGGTGTAAATACTAAGTATAATTCTTGTTCTTCTTTAAAAAAATTCACAGCTGTATCGGTAATATTTCCTCTTTGTTTTCGATTTACCGGGACACCTCCCATAGCTTTCAACAAATATCCGAAAGGAAAAAAAAACGCCTCTTTTTTAATTAAAAATTTTCCTTTTATACCATAATAAATGAATGCCAATTTCCCATAAACAAAATCCCAATTTGACGTATGTGGGCCAACTACAATCACACATTTACTCACTCCTTTCGGATAATTTTTTGCTATTTTCCAACCTCTCAACCAAAAAAGGAATTGTGCTATTTTTTTCATTGAGCAAAGTTAGAACAGAAGAATCAATTAACTTTACTTTCCATGAAGAAAGTACGCGAATTAGTTGCTGTCTTAATTTTACTTAGTTTAATAACATTGATTTTTGTTGTAAGAAGTTCAATTACTGAAAATCAAACAAAAAACACACTAACGACCAAGTTACCTACTTCGACTATCTATTATATTCGATTTGATGCGGTTGATTTTTTTAAGGAGCTGTCTACTGTTGCTCTTTTTGATGTTAGAGACCAAGAATTTTTTACTCGGTTAAAAGAAAAAATTGATAATCAAAAAGATGAATCCACTGCATGGATGAACATAGGCGTGGATAATTTTGCTCCAATCGAGCTTTTGGTTTGTGACATTGACGATAGACCATTTGTTTTTTTACGATTCAAGGTTATCAATCCTGATGATTTTCAGAATTTTGCAAAGGACATGAACAAACCAACTTTTGTAAAAGAGAATTTCGGTTATATTCCAATTCAATCTATAACTGAAAAAAGTGTAGTGTCGCATATCCTTTCGCAACAGTTTAACTTTGAATTGGAGTTAAAAAATATTGGAGAACTTTTAATCTTTGAATTTGAAAAAGGATCTCATATCAGCACTCATGCTGTAAATCATGAAGAAAATGAAATTTCCATCTTATCAACATTATATAAAACTAAAATTTCTCCTCGATTAATTCCTGAAGGAAAAGGAATAGAACTCAGTTGGCAGCCTACTGCTACAGAAAAGAAATGGCTTGGAAAAATTGACACATCTTTTCATTCATTTATTTCCTCCATTGATTATATTAGCGCATCTTATTCTGGCTTTAAATTTATAGATGACTCTGCCATACCCGGAATTCCGCAAGGTAGCTTGCTACTGTCATTTACTCATCCTGTTTCGATTCCAACTGTACTTTCAAATGTTTCAAGATTTACCAATTCTGAGTCCATTGAAATTAGAGACAATCAACTAATATTCTCGAATAAGGTGTCGCTATATTGTCATGCTCTTTCGCCGAAAGAAATTGCCTTATCCTTTTCTTCATCACCGCCAATAATTAAAAAACTGAATATTTCAACAAAGTATTTCGGTGGTTCTCTGAAGGCAATTTTAAACTTTGAGAACCCCGGTTATTATCAATATATTATTGACGCAGTTCCTGGTAAAGCAGAGCTTCAACGATTTTTATCATCAACTCGAAAAGTAAATTTCGAAAATTCCAATGATTTTGAGGGTAAGACTACAATTTCAATTGAAAAACCAAGTGGTTTCTATTCAGGACTACTAAAGCTATTCAGCTTATTTATTTAAGAAAAAGTCGTGCAATTTGTAGCAACAGTTGCACGACTTCTTGTAGTTGTATGCTATTTCTATCTTGTAAATAATAATTCTCTAAATTTAGGTAACGGCCACAATTCATCTTCAACAAGTAGTTCAAGTTTATCGGCGTGATATCTAATCTCATCAAAATATGATTTAACGTTATCGCAATAAGCCATTGCCTTTTCCTCTGCGTGTTCAATTTTATTTGCAACTTTTCGCTGTTCTAACATTTTCTCTGCTGCAACTCTCATCTCATTTATATGCAAGGAGATTCGTTCAATTATTTCAATTTGCGCTTTTGCTGCTATTCGTCCGTTTTTTTCACCTAAAATTTGTAACAAACCTTGAACATTTTGAATAAGCTTATTTTGATATTCAACTGCAGCCGGTGTGAAATAGTTTTGCGTAATATCTCCCATTAAACGAGATTCAATTTGAATTTTGAGAACATAATTTTCGAACTCGATTTCACGTCTTGCCTCTAATTCTCTTGGAGATAACACGTTCATTTCAGCGAATAGTTTTTCTACTTTTTTATCGTGCCATACTTTCAATGCACGAGGTGTGTCTTTTAGGTTTGCTAATCCTCTTTTTTCAGCATCTTTTACCCATTCTTCTCCGTAACCATTACCTTCAAATCGAATCTTTTTAGATTCTTTAATCATTACTTGAAGTTCTTTTAAAATGGCTTCGTCTTTACTTTCTCCTTTATCAATTCTCTTATCAACTGACTTCTTAAATTCTTTCAACTGTTTAGCCATAATGGTATTTAAAACAATCATAGCTGAACCACAATTCGCAGAAGAACCAACCGCTCTAAATTCGAATTTATTTCCTGTGAAAGCAAAAGGAGAAGTTCTATTTCTATCGGTATTATCCAACATAATTTGTGGAATTTTACCAATATTTAATTTCAATTCTGTTTTATCTTGCGGTGTCATTTTTCCGGCCTTAATATTCTTTTCAAGGTCATCAAGAACTGAAGATAATTGCGTGCCAATAAAGGCTGATATAATTGCTGGAGGCGCCTCATTAGCTCCTAACCTATGGTCATTACCCGCGGAAGCAATACAAGCGCGAAGTAAATCTGCGTTATCATGAATCGCTTTAATGGTATTTACAAAAAAAGTCAAAAATTGCAAATTAGTTTTAGGATTTTTTCCTGGTGCAAGTAAATTTACTCCTGTATTTGTGCTCAATGACCAGTTATTGTGTTTTCCTGACCCATTAACACCTGCGAAAGGTTTCTCGTGAAGTAATACCCTAAAATTATGTTTTCTGGCTATTTTTTCCATTAAATCCATTAACAATAAATTATGGTCGTTTGCCAAATTACACTCTTCAAAAATTGGGGCACATTCGAATTGGTTTGGAGCAACTTCATTATGGCGTGTAGTAACAGGGATTCCTAGCAACAACGCCTCCGTTTCGAAGTCGCGCATGTAGGCAGTAACTCTTTCTGGAATTGAACCAAAATAATGATCCTCTAATTGTTGACCTTTAGCGGGAGCATGTCCAAACAAAGCTCGACCTGTCAACATAAGATCTGGTCGCGCATTGAATAAAGCAGAATCTATTAAAAAATATTCTTGTTCCCAACCCAAAGTAGCATTTACTTTATTTACATTTTTATCGAAATATTGGCAGACCTCAACTGCCGCCTGATCTACAGCGTGTAAGGCTTTTAACAATGGCATTTTATAGTCAAGAGATTCACCTGTATAAGAAATAAATATAGTTGGAATACAAAGTGTTTTACCGATTACGAAAGCTGGAGAAGACGGATCCCAAGCCGTATAACCTCTTGCTTCAAATGTATTTCGAATTCCACCATTTGGAAATGAAGAAGCGTCTGGCTCTTGTTGCACCAACATATCACCATCAAATCGCTCAATTGCTCTTCCCGGACCAACAGGCTTAAAAAATGCATCATGCTTTTCTGCTGTGGCACCGGTTAATGGTTGAAACCAATGGGTGTAATGTGTTGCGCCTTTAGAAATTGCCCAATCTTTCATGGCTGAAGCGACTTGGTCTGCTATTTTTCTTTCTAATCGCGTTCCATTTGTCATGCAATCCATCATCAATTTGTATGTGTCAGACGGCAAATACTCTCGCATTTGTTCCGCATGAAAAACATTTTTGCCAAATAAATCTGAAAGTTTTCCATTAAAATCAATGTGTTTTGGTTCGCGATGTAGAACATCTTGATACGCTTCTAACCTTTTCGTTGCCATTTTTAGTATTTTTTTTTACAAAGGTATATTTTTTTCAGGGGGTGATTCCAATTTTTTATACTTTTTATACCATTACCCCCTATTTTTTTAACAATTATTTAAAATACTACATAAATGAAGATCTTTTTTTTAAAAATTGTAACTTTGAATAATGTGGAATAGACAAAATCTCATCGCTCGACTTCAAAAAGAACCCCCAGGTGAGCGTGCCCACATCAATTTTTATCCTTATCGAATTAAAAACAAATTCATCGAGACTGAAATTGACAAAAAATTATCGGCTGTTGGGATTCATCTTTACCCTGAAAAGGAGAGTATTTTTTTTATCTTAATCAAACGGCCAAACTACAATGGGTATCACTCTGGTCAAATTGCATTTCCTGGCGGAAAAAAAGATGCTACTGATATTAATTTACTGCAAACAGCTAAAAGAGAAAGCTTCGAAGAATTGAATATTTCTATGAATATTGGGGAACTTATTTGCGAACTTACAGCTGTATATATTCCTGTATCTAATTTCTTAGTTCAACCTTTTGTATTCTTGCATCATGAAAAGCCCAACATGATAAAAAATCACGAAGTAGCGGAAGTGATAGAAATCTCATTAGATGAATTAGTAAATGAAGAAAATTTAGGGGAAATAAATCTTGAAAATATAGGATTATCAAGTGTTCCGGCATTTATCTTTGAAAAATGTCAAGTTTGGGGAGCAACAGCTTTAATGCTCAGTGAAATGAAAGAAATGTTGAAATAAACAAAAAGAGGAACAAACCGTAACTTGTTCCTCTTTCTGCTAAACCATGCTAAAACTATAAAACTCAAAAACTACAACTATGAAATGTAATTTTCATTACAAAGATAAGGCATAATTATAGAATAGCAAGTAAAACATATAAAAAAAGTGTTAATTTTTAACGGCCCTTGTCATTTCACGCTTTCCTGGTGGGCCAGGTAAGGTTTCTACAAAGCAACCGAGTTCTTTTAAATCTCTTTTTAGTTGACCTTTCGCACAATATGTAACAAAAAAGCCGTCTTTTTTCAACATACAAAATACCCTTTCTAAGGTTTCTTTTCTCCACATTTCTTCTTGCGCTCTTGGACCAAAAGCATCGTAATAAATTAAATCAAACTTATCTTCTGTTTCCCACTCCTGTATTTTAGTATGTATTTTTTTTAAAGTAAAATCATTCGTGATTTTTGTTTCTTTATCCCAAGATGCCATGATAAGACGCTCATATATTTCGGAAGAATTTTCCAAATGCATCACGTAATTGAGTGCTTCGTGCAAGGATTGCTCTATTGGAAAAGCTTCTATTCCTATGTATCTTATTGAATTATTCTCAGAGAAAAGACATGATAATAAGCAATTCAAGCCTGTTCCCCACCCGACCTCAAGGATATTTATCGGATAATTTTTATTTAACAGCGGATTCAACCCATGATTAATAAATACATGACGTGCCTCTTGAATAGCGCCATGATGCGAATGGTAATTTTCGTTTAATTCTGGAATAAATAAGGTATGGGAACCGTCATTCGTTTCTCTTAATTCTACTTTCATTTTTTCCTTACTAATGATAAACCATCTCGAATTGGCAACAAGACACTCTCAACGCGCTGATCATTGCGCACAAAATCGTTAAACTCTCTTATAAGAACAGTGTCCTTATCATTTTTATCGTCTTGAATAACTTTTCCTGACCA
>DORI01000029.1 GCA_003512365.1 Crocinitomicaceae bacterium
TTAATTGGCAACATTTTGCAATGCAGAATAATTCGAAAATATCATACTCTTCGAAAAAAGAGGATGATTTTAAGTTAATGCCCTATTTTTTGGTAGCAGGAATAACAGCACTATGTTTTGTAGTCATTCAATTTGGTATTTCTAAAACTGAAAAAAAAGATAATGCCATTTCTATCTCAGATGTTACTGAAATCCTAACAAAAGACCCAGAAAAACCTACCGATGAAAGAACTGATAAAAAGGATAAAATCGAAAATGGTGAGGAAGGAACTTCTAAGGTTGGAAAAACAAAAATTGATGCTTCTTGCCTAAAAGAAGAAGGAGATTACGGGACGACAGATTTGATCTTGATAGGAGAAGAAATTGACAAAGAAATTACAAATACAGTTGGAAGAAAAGTAACGAGGGAAGAAGAGGAAGAAGAAGGGGAAAACTTATTAAGAGACTGCAGAAGAACCTACAAATTTGTCGAGAATGGTAAAAAACTTGATAATTTAAAATTTATTTTGAGCAATTTGGTAAAAGAGTTGAAAAATCCACGAGGATTTAATTATCAAATTTACTTTATCGAATCTGAAGAATGGAATGCTTTTACTTGTGGAGGAAAAATATTTGTTACAACAACAATTTACGATTATACTCAGACCTCTGATGAAATGGCTTGTATCGTTGCCCATGAAATTTACCACAATGAGCTCTACCATATTAATGAGATGCTAAAAAAATCTTCAGTGCCAGGCGCAGGTGTTTATAGCCAAATAACTCGATCTTTTGGTCAGAAAAAAGAAACCTATTGCGACTTAAATGGAATTGATCTTGCTGTGGCTGCGGGTTATGAAGGTTGTGCCGCTCATGAACTATGGCGACGAATGAGTGAAGAACGAAATGAAAATGGCACTGTAATGGACAAATTTCGTAATTCTCATCCATATTCCAAAAATAGAAAAAAATGCACAAAGAGTCATATGGAAGTAAACTACAACAAAACGTGTAATTAATACTAAATATATGAAAAGAAATTTTTTGTTTATTTTAATTTTATTTTTGAACGCTAATACAATGATTGGGCAAAAAAAAACTAATCATGATTTGACCTGTTATGCAAATTCATTAGATGTTTTGGAAGAAGTTGAAAACGATTTGTTTACAGTTTTTTCTACAAATGAAAAAGTCACTATCGCCGAAGAATTAGAGGTTGGCGAAGTAGTCTATGAAAAAATGAAAGAGAAACATACAATTAGAACTTCAGGAAGTGACTATGACCGTGTTTCTGAAATAATGAACGCTTTAATCAAACAGATATCTACTTTTGCCAATCCAACGTCAAACGAAAATTTTTCTAAATACAAGCCACATTACAAAATATACATTATTGAGAGTAATGAAATAAACGCATTCACAGCTGGCGCAAGAATATTTGTTACGACAGGAATTTATAACTTTTGTAAATCCAAAGATGAACTTGCCTGTATTATTGGACATGAAATTTGTCACAATGAATTAGGGCATATTGCTGAAAAAATAAAAAAATACAAAACAGCAAGCGGCTATTTAGGCGACGAACTTGGTGCTATTGCAAATAATATAGGCTCTTTTCTTACACAACCTTTTAATCAAAAAAACGAAGGCCACTGCGATTTATTTGGATTAGATCTCGCGCGTGCAGCAGGATATGACGCTTGTCAAAACATTCAATTATGGTCAAGAATGAATGAGAATAACGGAGAAAAAGATATTTTCAGCATTTTTAGTTCACATCCTTATTCAGGAGACCGAGCAACTTGTTCTAAGAATCACCTGAAGAAGAATTATAATATGAATTGTAATAATTAACATTGGATGACCACAATTTTAAGAATTTCCACTTTATTGATGCTCTGTTGTTTTCTCACATCAATATCTTCTTGTCAAAAACCTTCCGTAGAAAAAATAGAAAAAATAGAAATTTTATCCATAGAAGAGGATGGTTTAAAAGCAAATTTACTATTAGGAATCTATAACCCCAGATTTTATTCTGTTAAAGGAAATGACTTATCATTGCGGCTANNATACTACAACAACTCATTCATTGCGAGTGGTTATTCAAAAGAAATGGATTTAAGTGCTAAAGAAATTACAAACGTTCCTTTTGATATGACTTTCAATCTTAAGATATTGGACAAATATGGTGATGAACTGCTGCTTAAAGATTCAATCCTCTTAGTCGGCACATTAGAAGGAGATTACACATTTTTAGATATACACAGGGTTGAAAATCTTTCCTATTGGATCAAAACCAAAGATCTTACAGATAAGCTTTCAAATGACGCCTTGGGTGAAGACGGTGTAGATGTAAAAAGCATTAGCATTGAAGATATCGGATTATCTACATCAACTGTCAAAGTAAATTTAGGAATCAACAATTCGTTAAATATTCCAATTAAAATAGACAGTATGAACATAGAAGTTTTTTCCGATGTTCAAATGAGTAGCAAAGTAGGTGATTGGCGAAATAATGAATCTAAAATCATCAATAGAAAAACTGAAGAAATTATTATTGCCAAACTTATCATTCAAAATGCAAGTGCTGTACTTACAGGCGCCACAAAAATATTAAATGGATTTGATTATTATGCAAAAGGTTTAGTGTATTTAAAAATCAACGATAAACCATTAACTCTACCCATACAAAAACATCTAAGAATCTACCCAATGTCCAGGGAAGTAAAAATTATTAACGACTAGATTTATGAAATTAGGTTTTATCGTTGAGGGTGGTTTAGTTAAAAAAATTCAACTTTTAAAAGGTAAGATTTTAGAAATTCGAATTGGTAAGTCCGATGATAACGACATTATCATTAAGAACAATGTAATTTCCAAGTATCATGCTCAATTAATCTATGATCAGGAAGGTGACTTGTATATTATTGACCTCAGCAGCACAAATGGCACATTTGTAAACGGTCAAAAAATTGTTTCAAGCACACCAATTAAGATTAATAAAACGGACAAAATTACATTATCCAAAGGTGAGGGAGTAATGATTGTATTCAATCCGGATGATTATTCATCACGTAAATCAGAAATTAAAGATTTTGGAAATGTCGATACAGGATCTTCATCCACAATTATTGAAAAGCTAAAGAAGAAAAAACAAATAATTGTAGGAAGGAATCCAAATTGCGATGTATTAATCAATAATCCTTCTGTTAGTAGGCAACATGCTGTTATTGAAAGGGTCTCGCAATCAGAATACAGTATAAAGGATTTGGGATCGTTAAACGGAACTTTTGTAAATGGCAGAAGAATTTCAGGCGCAACAAAGGTCACAAACAAGGACGTCATACTTATTGGTAGATTTCGTATTTCTTTAAGCGAAGCCCCAAGAGATTTATCAAGAGAAGCAGCAATAAAGGCCGAACGAATTATCAAGAAATATTCAAATGGATATATTGGTTTACATGAAACAACAATCGAAATTCCGTCCAAGGCTCTTCTTGCTGTAATGGGTCCTTCAGGATGTGGAAAATCTACCTTATTAAAAGCACTAAATGGAGATTCTCCCGCCTCATCTGGAAGGGTTACCATTTGCGGTTTGGAACTTAATGAGAATTATGATTACATTAAAACCCATATTGGTTATGTTCCGCAAGACGATATTGTTCATCGCGAACTGAGTGTGTATAAATCTCTATATTATGCGGCAAAATTAAGGCTTTGTGACGCAACGGAGTCTGAAATTGAATCAAAAATAAATGAAGTTTTACACGCACTGAATATTACCCATCTTAAAAATAATATGGTTAGCGAAATTAGTGGCGGCCAAAGAAAAAGAGTTTCAATTGCTGTTGAAATCTTAACAGATCCTTTAGTATTGTTTTTAGATGAACCTACATCACCGCTTGACCCTCAAACAATTAAAGAATTTTTAGGCTGTTTGAGGGAATTAGCAAAAAAAGGTACAACAGTAATAATGGTCACACATAAACCAGAAGATTTGCACCACATGGATTCCGTAATTTTCATGGCAGAGGGTGGTCATCTTGTTTATTATGGTGATAGCAAGAGCTATCTATCGTACTTCGGGCATGACTACATTACCTCCGTATATGAAGACCTCGTCAAAGAAAAAGCTGGAAGGTGGATAAGCAAATATAAATCTAGTAATCCAGAAAAAAAGATAGCTTCACTCCCCCCTGCTAAAATAAAATCTACTGCAAAAATAAATTACTTTCACCAGTATTTCTGGTTAACCAAAAGGTACTTTAACATAAAGTTAAATGATAAAATAAATTCATTTTTCATGATTGGGCAAGCACCTATTATTGCTATTTTAATTTGCATGATTTACGATCATATCGAATTGGCAGTACCTTTCTTAATTGCTGTATCTGCGGTGTGGTTTGGTGCAAACAACGCTGCAAGAGAAATCGTTGGTGAATTCCCAATATACAAAAGGGAGCGCATGTTTAATCAAAGTATTCTATCCTATATTTTTTCAAAAATTACAGTTTTAGGGGCATTTGCTCTCGTACAAGCAGTTATTTTTATCTCCATTCTAACCCTGAAATTTTCTGGTACAAAAGAAGTAGTATGGACTGATCCTCTCGCTTCTGTATTGTGGATGGTATTCCTTTCTGTTGCCGCAACGCTCATGGGGCTTTTGCTTTCTGCGATCGTTGATACTACAGAAAAAGTGATGACTTTGGTGCCAATTACTCTAATACCACAAATATTGCTAGCGGGTGTTTTATCTAAATTACCTTCGAGCATTGTTGAATTAATGAGCTATGTAACAATTTCAAGATGGGGTACGGAAGGTTTCACAAATATCCAACAAAAAGTCGAAGTTCCTAAACATGCAATCTTTGATCAAAACAATAAAGTTGTTGATTCTTTGTACATGGAAGATTATGTAAAAGAATCGTGTGAATCTAAGGCACGAGGTGAAGATGTATCGGAATTAGAAATGTCAGTGGAAATTGAAAAATCTAATGGTGTTGAATTATACAATGACTCCAACGCGGTGGATTTTTTAAATAATCAATATCATAGCAGTTATAAAGAGTTTTTTCCAGATCTTTATTCTACATTTACCATAGATTTCATAGCCGTCCTTATTATTTCAATAGTTTTTTTCATAGGTATTTATATTACGCTAAAACGAAAAGACTCGATCAAAATTGGCTAAATAATCGCATAAAAAATAACTTTGTTACAAACTTTCGAATGTATGAAAATAGGTTTTGTTTTTGAAGGCAAATTGATTAAAAAAATTCAATTTCAAAAAGGTTCCACTGCTGTATTAACCATTGGAAGAATTGAAGGTAATGATATCGTTTTATCGCTACCACAAATATCTAAAAAACATGCGCAATTAATTTATGATGAGGCAGGCGATACCTATTTAATTGATTTAGAAAGTAGAAATGGAACTTTCGTAAATGGAAACAAATTAATTCCAAATTCTCCGAATAAAATTTCTATTGGAGATAAGATTACATTAGCCGTTGAAAATCAAGTTGAATTGCTGATTACACAAGATGATTTTAATATCTCATCTGTTGAATTAAAGCCAAGCACTAATGTGGACACCCAAACTTCAAAAACTTCGATTTCAGAAGCATTAAAAGGGAAAAATAAGGTTATAATTGGTAGAAACGATGATTGTGACTTCGTAATTTCCAGCCCATCAGTAAGTCGAAAACACGCCATGATAGAACGAATCAGCGACTCATC
>DORI01000193.1 GCA_003512365.1 Crocinitomicaceae bacterium
AAACATTACTTCCCATTGCATTAGTTGAAAGGAAATAGACATTTCCATAACCACCTGAAGCAAGTACTACAGCATGTGCCGCATGTCTTTCGATTTCTCCAGTTACTAGATTTCTTGCAATTATTCCACGTGCTTTACCGTCCACAATTACAATGTCAAGCATTTCGTGACGGTGATACATTTTAACCCTTCCGAGACCAATTTGACGAGAGAGAGCAGAATAAGCACCTAATAAAAGTTGTTGGCCTGTTTGACCAGCCGCATAAAATGTTCGTTGAACTTGTGTACCACCAAAAGAACGATTGTCTAATAAACCACCGTATTCACGGGCAAAAGGAACACCTTGTGCAACACATTGATCGATAATATTACCTGAAACTTCTGCCAATCTGTGAACATTGGCTTCACGAGCTCGGTAGTCACCTCCTTTAATGGTATCATAAAACAAACGATAAACGGAGTCACCATCATTTTGATAATTTTTCGCCGCATTAATTCCACCTTGGGCCGCAATAGAGTGTGCACGTCTTGGTGAATCTTGAAAACAGAAAGCACTTACGTTATAACCCATTTCACCTAAAGAGGCAGCCGCAGAAGCTCCCGCTAGACCTGTTCCCACTACGATAACATCGATTTTTGGTCGGTTATTAGGAGCCACAAGTTTCATGTGATTTTTATGATTGGTCCATTTGTCGGCTACTGGACCCTCAGGAATTTTAGAATCTAATTTCATATTCTTTTCCTATTTGATAAAAATTAATATTGGAATCAATGCAAATAAAAGCGGTATGATTACAGCAAAGCCTTGACCTGCTTTTTTAATCAAAATATTATATTTAGCGTGATTTAAACCAAGTGATTGAAAAGCTGATGCAAATCCATGCCATAAGTGAAAGGCAAGCACTCCCATACTTATGACGTAAATAATCAAATAGAAAATTGCTCGAGGATTTTTGTCTTTGTTGAAAAATTGCATTACTACAGTATGTAGATCTTTATACCCTTCATCTATTAATTCATCCTCTTTCATAGAATATTTCTCCATTGATTCTGTTTTGAATTTTTCAATATCTAATGGATTTATATTCTGACCTGTTTGTTCAGCTTGGTTCCGAGCCTTAATTATTTCTTGATTTATTTCATTTTCTAAAGAAGCATTAAATTTTTTAGAACTGTAAAATATTTTTTCCCCTTCAATCTTTCCTTTTTCTCTAATATCTTTTACCGAGATTTGTTTTTTATTTAGAGTATAATATACAGTATCTTTTGCTGTTTGAGAGTAATATGTGTGTAGCGGTATTTCTTCTGAAATTTTCATCTTCCACCAAAAATTAGCCATGTGCGTGACAATAAATACCAAAATTAAAGACCCCAAGATTGCCATCCATCTCGACGGTAAAGAGGAGTTTGCTGAAGGATTGTTGTAAACATAGTTAACAGGTCTTGCCTTTTTATTTTGTATTGTCAACAAAATCCCGTCAACAGCATGAAATATGATGGAGGCATAAGTTATGTATGACATAATTTTAATAAAAATATTATGTCCCATAAAATAGGCGTATTCATTGAAGGCACGGCGTCCTTCCTCTCCAGTTTTCATAATTAATTGCAAATTTCCGAGTAGGTGGCCTACTAAAAATAAACACAAGAATAGACCAGTTACAGCCATCCAGTACTTTTTGGCAATCGAAGACTTAATTAATGCGGAATTACTCATAAGATGATAACTTTATTCGTTTGCAAATTTAATGTATTGAACAACTAATTTTTAATTAAGTTCTTATTTAGAACAATTATAGATAAGTCAATTGAATTTCCTCCTTTGATACTGAAAATAGAACATTTGCTCCGATAATCATAGCGCGATTGTCTTCAAAGTGTCCACAAGGAAAATCAAAAGCGATGGGGATTTTGGAAAAATTAAAATGTTGCAGAATAATATCTTGAACGGATAATCCAATGGAATCAGTAGTATCTTCCATATCTGTCATCCCACCGATAATCAATCCTTTAATTAAGTCGAATACCCCAGCTTTTTTTAATGCAAATAGCATTCTGTCAAGGTGATACAGTTGTTCTGATAAATCCTCGATAAACAGAATAGCATCTTTAAACTGGAAGCTATCTTTTGTGGCTAACAAGGAGTAAATAATGCTAAGATTTCCTCCAATAAGTGTGCCTTCGGCACGTCCATGTTTTGCTGAATTGGTAGTTGGATAAGAGATTTTAATTTCTCGATCACATAAAGAATCCATAAGCGTTTGCAATGCCTCTGGTGAATTACTCGTGTAGTTAACTGGCATAGTGCCATGAATGGATTGAATACCTAAATTAAAGAGTCGATGATGAAAAACGGTAATGTCACTAAAACCAACGAGCCATTTTGGTTGCCTTAACATTGCTGCCCAATTCAAACTGTCAAGAATTCGAATTGATCCGTAACCACCTCTTGCACAAATAATGGCTTTCACCTCTTCGTTATCTATTCCGCTCTGTAGGTCCATCGTTCTTTCGTGATCGGATCCAGAAAAGTATCCATATTTACACGTACAGTTGGGCGAAACTAATACCCTAAAACCTTGATTATAAAAAAAATCTACTGCGTAATCCACAAAAGTGTTTTCGATAGCTTTAGCCGGCGCAGTAATGTATATTAAATCTCCGGGAACGAGAGCTTTAGGTTTTATCATTTGTTTTTGGCGATTAATGTTTCAGCAATCAACATATCCAAACGAGTGGTTATTTTTATGTTTTCTTCATTTCCGGGAACCAAATGGACAGGTATATTCATTTTTTCGGCAAGACTTGCATCATCGGTGAAGGAGATATTATATGGTTGCTCGTACAATGTCTTTAATACTTGACTTCGAAAGCACTGTGGAGTTTGAATCAACCTAAACTCGTCTCTTTTTACTGAAAAGTTCTTGTCATTAGTTACTTGACGAATGGATTCTTTAATAGGAATTGCAGGTACCACAACCTCATATTTTTCTAATTCTTGAAAACAAGACTTAATAACAGCCTGTGAGGTAAATGGCCGCACACCATCATGAACTGCCACAACTTCACCTGTTACTCTTTTCAATGCATTTTTTATAGAATCAAAGCGCTCTTCTCCTCCACTGATAACTAAATGAGGTACTCGGAAATAATGTTTTTCTACTAAAGTTTCCCAATATCCTTTCCAATCTACAGGAAGCGTCAATAGAATTTCTATATTTTCATCAAAACGATAAAACAATTCAATGGTATGCATAAGGATGGGTTTTGTACCCAGCAACAAAAATTGTTTGGGTAAGTCACTGCCCATTCTTTTTCCAATACCACCAGCTGTAATTATAACACTTCTGCTTGTCATTACTCAAATCTACTCAATTTTTTAAAAATCCGATAAATAAAGGAAACTTATACGAAGACATTCCAATTTTGAAATTCTTTCCGCTCAGAAGTTCTCCATCGCATTCTCCGAAAATAGTATCCGGTGAAGAGACATTAATGTTGGTATCGGCGCCATAAATGACCTCTTTGTGCTTTAGTTTATTACCTTTCCTAAGGTTACCTAGGTTTTTTATGTAATCGAATAAGGAGACTTTTCCAAAAAAAGCAAAATGTAAAATTCCGTCTTGGACGTTTGCATCGGGTTGAATAATTAAACCATCACCAAACATCGGTCCGTTGCAAATGGCAATCATCAACGATTTTCCTTTGATTTCTTTTGTGTCAGATAGGAGATGGAGCTCTTTTTTTCGAAACGAAAAAAATGCCTGTATAATGGACAAGGCATATGAAAATGTTGGACCAAAAGTCTTTCTGTTTTTATTGAGTTTGAGTACTACGTCACCTCCGAATCCTAAGTCGCAAATATTGACAAAATACCGTAAAGAACTATCAATTTGTATATAAGGCAAATCAACTGTAAGAATCTTTGGTTGTTTGATGCAGTCAATGAAATTATCAAAATTCACTTTGGATTCAACTCCTCTAACAAAATCATTTCCGGTTCCGTATGGAATAATTGCTAGTTGTGGTTTACTTGAGTTTCTTACCCAACCATTTATGACTTCATTCACTGTTCCATCGCCGCCGATGATTAAAATGAGCTCTTCATTCACCTTTTCAGCAATTTCGCTTGCATGCATTGAGGAATTTGTTTCCGACAGCACAAACCCATTTCCCAACTCTAATCGACATTTGGAAATAAATGCTAGAAAACGTTTTGATTTCTTTTTGCTTCCATTGAATATGCAGTGAACGGTCATCACGGCATAAAATTAACAGGAACTTAGTAGTTAACTTCTAGTTTACTGTATTTTTTATAAGTTAAGCCATTTTTGTCTAGACCAGTAATAAAGTAAATATAACTTCCGGTTGGCACTAGATCGCCATTTTTATCTAAACCATCCCAGGTAAATTCTTCACCGGTGAATGAGTATACTACTTGGCCTTTGTTATTTAAAACAACAACTGAGGCCTCCCTCAGTTTTGAGATATCAACAGTGAGGATATCGTTAGCTCCATCATTGTTTGGTGTAAAGATATTTGGAAGAACTAAATCCAATGTACTCGATTGAGGAAGTTTAATGTCCTCATTTGAAGGGGTTTGGTTATTTATACTAGTTCCGTTCGAAACAATTGGTTGTGGATTAACATCATCGAGCTGTTCCACTTTTTTCTCCGACTTACTTTCTTTAAAGTTCTCTGTAATAAATTGTGTGTTGTTTTCGTCAACCAAAGGATTGTTATTGCCTTCCAAAATAACCTCAGAAATCTTGGATGGATATGTAATTTCCTCTTTTTTGGTGGTTTCCTTAATCTCTGTGGAGCTCGTTGTTTCCTTTTTAAGCTCTTCAGGTTGCTTTGGAGTTTCAATTGTTTGTATTTCTTGTTGGTGCTTATCAGCCGAATAAAAGAGAACGCCGGTTACTGTTGCTGCCACAACCGAAACTCCAATTGCAATTTTCGTCAATACACTAATGCCTGTGCCTACGGTTGCAGAGCCGGTAGAAATCGAAGATGAGACATTAGACCAAATGTCTGCACGCACAGGTGAATCCAAGTTGTCTAACTTGCTTTTAAATAAATCATTAAATAAATCTCTTTCTTCCATTATTTTTTTTCTATTCGTTCTCTCAAGTAAGCCCTTGCTCTTAGGTATTGCGATTTGGATGTGCTTTCTGTTATATTGAGGTGTTGTGCAATTTCTTGATGGCTAAAGCCTTCAATCGCAAACATATTGAATACCACTCGGTAGCCGTCCGGCATTTTTTGGATGAGATTTAATAATTCTGCAGCCGCCATATGCTCAAGAGTTTTATCATCTGACGTTAATTTATATTCAACATCATCCGTCGACTGAACTCCAATTAGTTTTGAATTTTTTCTAATTTGATCCAGGCAGGTATTTACGATGATACGCCTTATCCAACCTTCTAATGAACCTTCGTTTTTGTATCGATCTAAGTAATGAAAAACTTTAATCATTGCATCTTGCAACATATCTTCAGCTTCTTCGCTGCTTTTCATGTACCGCAAACAAACGGTCATCATTTTGGGGGCAAACTTGTCAAAAAACGCTTTTTGTGCTTTTGGATTTCCTTTTAAACAATCGGAGACGAGTGTAATTTCATCCATAATGCGTTTTGTAGACTTAAAAATTAAACTAAAAGTTGCACAAACTTATTTTTTTTTTGAAAGTAACGATACAAAGTACTCTAAAAAAGTCATATTATTAAGCGAAAGGCGCTAATTTAGATTATATTATGACTATGAAATCAGTTTCTCTTATTCTAATTCTATTTTTAAGTTTTTGTCTGCACGCTCAAAATGCTACCACCACGAAATTGCAATTTTGGAGAGGAGAACTTGGCATGAATGATCGTTTAGAAATTCCTTTTTTGTTTTCGCTAGAAAAAAATGGAAAAAAATACAAAATGACCATTTTAAACGGTGAGGAAAAAATTAACTTGAGATGCACGCAAAAAAAGGATAGTATAACAGCTTTGTTTCCGGGTATTGATGCTTATTTAAAGTTTAAAATTGATGGTAATGAAATGAGAGGATATTGGTTGAATCTAAATAAAAAAAAGTTGCAAAAAATCCCTCTTCATGCCTCTGTTAATCAAAAATTACGATTTGAATGGTCTACCAAAGAAGACCCTGTGGATGTGAGGAAAAAGTATAGTTTGGTATTTGACGACGACACAGAAAAGAACATTTGTGTTGGATTATTCAAAGTTGAACAAGGCATTATTCAAGGAACCATCATGACAGAGACGGGCGATTATCGATTCTTAGATGGGAATGTAAACGGAAATTCATTTAAAATGTCAACTTTTAATGGAACTTGGGCTATGTTAGTGGAAGGTCAAATTATAGGGGATAGTATTGTTGGATACTTTTATAGCGGTTCAAGTTATCGTACTGGTTGGAGAGGGAAGGCAGATGACAATGCGATGCTACGAAAAGAGTCATCACTTACTTATGTGCTAAATGACCAAGCTGTTAATTTTTTTTCTGTTAGATCGCTGAATGGGAAACCCTATCGTTCTACACAAAATTCAAACACAAAACTCTATCAAATTATGGGTTCATGGTGTCCTAATTGTCTAGATGAGATGGTGTTTTTTAAGGAATTACACAAGGAGTTTGCCAATGATGGATTAGAAATTATTGCTTTTGCCTATGAAAATCAGCTGGAAATAAGTTCAGCTTTGTCCAAGCTCAAGAAATTTGCAAAAAGAATGGAAATTCCATACACCATTTGTTATGCAGGCAGTGCTTCGAAAGAGGTCGCATCCGCAACATTTCCAATGCTAAATCAAATCATGAGTTTTCCAACAAGCATTTTGGTTGATAAAAATGGCAAAATTCGTCATGTTCATACTGGATTCAGTGGTCCGGCAACAGGTAAAGTCTATGAGGAATATAAAGAAGAAATGAGGGGAATCATTAAAACCTTGTTAGCAGAATGAGACTTGTTTTTATCTTGTTGTTTCTAGCTCAAGTTATGACAACCTTTGCCCAGACTAAAGCATTTGAAGATAAAACCTGGAAACGTGCGGTATTAAAAACAGTTCGTTCAAGTAATTTTGATTATTTAGAAAAAGTTCTTCTAACGCGAGATGCCATAGTAAACTTACAATTATTGGAGGATCAAAAAGCTAAATTATTGATGTTGTATAATTCAAGTTTTTCTTCAGCGCGAGACTTGTTTGATAAACAAATGATCACTCAGCGAAATCTTGGCTGGAATAATAAAAAAGTCACCATAGTTGAAATGAGAATTTTAAATGAGCCAGGAGTATCAAAAAAACAACTATTTATTCAAGTAGTTGCTGCCCGAAAGAAATACATATTCCGATTTCCAAATTGCTACATCTACAATGAAAACATTCTAACAACCGGAGAGGTTGAGGTTCAATTAATCCCTGAATTATCGAATTAATCCCTTATCAAGAACTGATACTTATCAATATTCTTTAATGCGATACTTGTTCCTCTCGCTACAGCTCTAAGAGGATCTTCTGCAATGTGAACGGGTAGTTTTGTTTTGGCTGAAATTCTTTTGTCTAGACCACGTAACATTGAACCTCCACCAGCAAGATATATACCTGTCTTGTAAATATCCGCCGATAATTCAGGTGGCGTCATCTCTAGCGCACTTAAAATAGCTTCCTCAATTTTAGAGATAGTTTTATCAAGTGCATGCGCAACCTCCACGTAAGAAACCATAATTTCTTTGGGAATGCCTGTCATCAAGTCACGCCCTCTAACAGCGAAATCCGCAGGAGGCGTTTCAAGTTCGGGAAGTGCTGCACCCACCTCAATTTTTATTTGCTCGGCAGTACGTTCACCCACAAGAATGTTGTGCTGTCGACGCATATATTCTTCGATGTCATTTGTAAAATCATCCCCGGCAATACGAATGGATTTATCACAAACTATACCTCCAAGGGCAATTACTGCAATTTCAGAAGTACCACCACCTATATCAATAATCATGTTACCCATTGGTTCTTCCACATCGATACCTATACCGATTGCTGCTGCCATAGGTTCATGAATGAGGTAAACTTCTTTTGCTCCAGCGTGTTCAGCAGAATCGCGAACTGCACGTTTTTCTACTTCGGTAATTCCTGAAGGGATACAAATCACCATACGTAAGGTAGGATTAAACAAACTTCTTCCTGGATTAATCATCTTGATCATTCCGCGAATCATTTGTTCTGCACTTTGGAAATCTGCGATTACACCATCTTTAAGTGGCCGGACGGTTTCAATGAGTTTGTGGGTTTTTCCATGCATTTGTTGTGCTTTTTTCCCAATAGCCACAACCTTTCCCGACTGAATGTCCTTTGCAACAATAGAAGGTTCGTCAACCACAACCTTATCGTTCCAAATTATCAACGTATTGGCAGTACCTAAGTCTATGGCAATCTCTTGAGTTAAAAAGCTAAATAATCCCATTTCGTGTTCCCACTTTAAATAAAAAAAGAGTCCTCTTNNTGTCGCCTAATCAAGACTCCGTACAAGTTGTAAAGATATAAAAGTTCAGTTGAATTTAAAAAATTAGTGTTTAAAATGACGCACTCCTGTAAAAACCATCGCCATATCGTTCTCGTTGCAATAGTCTATTGACAATTGGTCCTTCACAGATCCACCCGGCTGAATGACTGCTTGAATACCTTCCTTGCGCGCAATTTCCACACAATCAGGGAAAGGAAAAAACGCATCACTCGCCATAACAGCTCCGTTTAAATCAAATTTGAATGCTTTTGCTTTGTGTATAGCTTGAGTCAATGCATCAACTCGTGATGTTTGTCCGGTTCCACTTGCCAAGAGCTGGTTGTTTTTCGCCAAAACAATTGTATTTGATTTCGTGTGTTTCACAAGTTTATTTGCAAATAATAAATCGGAAATATCATTTGAAGTTACCTGCCTTTTGGTTACCGTGGTTAAATTACTTTCGGTTTCAGTTTTAAGGTCCTTATCTTGCACCAAAAATCCATTGAGAGCTGACCTCACTTGTTTTTGACTAAATTCTGCTTGTTTCTGAACTAATATTATTCGATTTTTCTTTGATTTAAGAAGTTCTAAACCTTCGGAATCATATCCTGGAGCAATCAAGACTTCACAAAACAATTCGTTAATAAGCGTTGCAGTCTCCTTGTCAATGAAAGCATTTGAAATGAGAATTCCACCGAAAGCACTCACCGGGTCAGCAGCTAAGGCATCTTCATAAGCTTCTTTGATGGTGTCCCTCGTGGCCAACCCACAAGCATTGTTGTGTTTGAGAATTGCAAATGTTGGTCCGTCCGTAGTGAATTCACCAATCAAATTAACTGCAGCATCCACATCTAACAAATTGT
Organism: Crocinitomicaceae bacterium; assembly: GCA_003512365.1. Taxonomy (GTDB): domain Bacteria; phylum Bacteroidota; class Bacteroidia; order Flavobacteriales_D; family Crocinitomicaceae; genus UBA952. The sequence goes on from DORI01000193.1 coordinate 9,369, forward strand.
TGTAGGACAATTCCTTCCCGTGTAATTTATCGAAAAGAATGGAAAGATCTCCATAGAACCAACCGCGTTGATGAGGATTTTCTCCATAGCGCAATACTTCTGCTTTCTGCTCACTCAATTTCAAGTGTTTACTATCATTTGCAGTGAAATAATTATGGATTGAGTTGTCGTAATGCGATGAAATATGAAAGGCTTCTGCAGCTAGGTTTTTTCGTTGCTCATAGGTGGTAGTGCCATGCTGACTTTTCAATAGCTCAAGCAGATGATCGTATTGACTTACAGAAGAAATGATAGCTACGTCGTTGTAATTCTTTGCCGCAGCTCTTATAAGTGAAATACCTCCAATGTCAATTTTTTCAATAACGTCCTCATGTGTTGCTCCTGAAACAACAGTTTCTTCAAAAGGGTAGAGGTCAACAATAACTAGATCAATTTGTGGAATGTCATGGGTTTCAATGGCAATTTGATCCTCGTTAAAGTTCCGTCTATTTAAAATACCTCCAAAAATTTTTGGATGTAATGTTTTAACACGTCCGCCAAGTATTTCCGGAAATTGCGTCAGGGTTTCTACGGGTGTCACCGGAAGTTGTAACTCTTCAATAAATTTTTGGGTTCCGCCAGTGGAATACATTTCTACACCGTTGGCATGAAGCTCTTTTACGAGTTCATCTAATCCTGATTTGTAATAGACTGAAATTAACGCTGATTTTATTTTTTTTGATTCACCCATTGCTTGAAAATAATGTGCAAAATTAAAGTAATTAACCGATTACTTTTTGCTATTTATTTCAACAATTGTAAATAGTTTTCAATGTTAACTGAGTGTTAACAAAAAGAGCCATTCAATTAACAAAAACATAACCTTTCATTCATTAAAGAATTATGGCAATACCCTTCCTTTGCAGCAGAAAATAATGTATATGAAAAAAGTATTTAAGGGATTGATTATTACAATTAGTTTGTGTGTGTCTTGCATCTCGTTTGGGCAGAACGCAAGCATCAGCGGAGTTATTACAGACGCGCTGTCCGGAGAAAAATTATTCAGCGTTAAAGTGGTGATTCAAGGATTGGGTAAAGGAGCGACAACGGATTTGGATGGAAAATATGCCATAAAAGGATTGTCTTCGGGGGCATATAAAGTTGAGGTTCGTTACAACGAGTATAACAATTTGCTTTTGGATGTTAAACTTAAGGATAATGAAAATTTTATCATGGACCTAAAGTTAGATAAGGCATCCCAACTCGGACCCGTTACTTTGAAAGGGAAGGTTATAAACAAAGAATCTACAACGGAGTTGATAAGAATGCAAAAAAACAGTGCTACTGTAGTTGACGGTATCAACGCTGAATCTTTTAAAAGAACACCAGACTCTAAGGCTTCTGACGTTCTAAAAAGAATTTCGGGTGCAAGTGTTCAAGACAATAAGTTTGTAGTAATTCGTGGTTTGAGTGATCGTTATAATTTTGCTCTATTAAACGGTGCAGCTTTACCTAGCTCTGAAAGTGATAGAAAAGCCTTTTCTTTCGATTTATTTCCTTCCAACATGTTAGATAATCTATTGATAACAAAGACTGCATCTCCTGAATTGCCCGGAGAGTTTGCAGGTGGTGTAATCAATATAAACACAACAGAGCCTAAGGAAAAGAATTTTCAAAATATTCAAATATCAACTGCCTACAATACCTTAAGTACTCTCAAAAATTTCAAAACATATGAAGGAACATCAACTGATTTCTTAGGTTACGGTACGTCGGGCCGCAATTTACCTAATGGGTTGGCGACCACTGAACAATTTGACGTAATGTCATCAATTGATAAAGCAGAACAAGCTAAACTCATTAACACTTCATGGGGAACAAAGAACAGAGTAGCCTTACCAAATTTAAGTTTGCAGTATACCATTGGAAGATCAATAGCATTCAAGGATTCTAGTAAATTAGGGTATGTCCTGGCTTATAGTTATCAAAATAATAATTCTGTTAATCGAATTATTAGGCGAGAATTTGAAGAGCAAGCTACCGGTGTGATTACCACTAACGATTTGCGTGATTCTGTTTACAGCAACACAATTGTTAGTAATACCATGGCTAATTTCAAGTATTCCTTTGGAAAGAAAAGCAATATTCAATTTAAAAATTTATACACAGTCAATTCGGAGGATAAAGTAAATGTTCGTCAAGGAAAGCGTGACATGCTAGGGAACAACTACAACGAGCGTTCAACAAACATGTGGTATACGCAGAACAATTTGTATACTAGCCAATTGATAGGAAGTCATGAATTGAAAAATGCAATAAAAGTTAACTGGGTTTTAGGATTTAGTAGTATAAAAAGAGATATCCCTAACCTAAGAAGAACGGTTTATCAACAAACAGATACAACACAGCCCTATATTGCCATTGTTCAGTATAATGATATTTCGACATTGGGTGCAGGAAATATGTTTTGGTCCACTTTAACTGAAAAAAATTCAAATGCTCGTTATGATGTTTCAAAAATTATAACATTCGGGAAATTTAAAAATGAATTTAAATTAGGTGGTATGCATCAATACAGATCTAGGCAATTTTCGGCGAGAAATTTAGGTTTCTCAATGTATGATCCGGCAGGTCCATCCTCTTTTAATTCGAGTTTATTACTTTTAGATCCGGATAAGTTATTTTCTCACGAAAACATGGGAACAATGGCTGATGGTCAGGGTGGCTTCAAATTAGAAGAAGGTACAAATGTTGATGATAGTTATCAAGCCAGTTCCTTCTTAAATGCCGCATTTGCACAGTTGGATAGTAAATATGGTGAGAAATTTAGATTAGTAGGAGGTGCAAGAATAGAATCATATAATCAGGTATTTAACTACGTACAATTTGGCTCTAACTTGCCTCAAAATATTGACACAACCGTTGTAGATTTGTTACCTTCACTTAATCTTATTTATTCTTTAACAAAGAAAATTAATATTCGTGCGAGTTATTCCAAAACAGTTTCAAGACCTGAATTCCGCGAATTAGCTCCCTTTATATTCTATAATTTTGTGAATGATAATCTTACTTCTGGAGACCCGTACTTGAAAAGGGCAAAAATGAATAATTACGATTTGCGTTTTGAATATTTCCCTGGGGCAGGTCAAATCATAAGTATTTCTGGTTTTTATAAGCAGTTTTACAATCCTATTGAGCTGATCTTGCGAACAGGAACTTCTGGAACACCTGAATTATATTTTGATAATGTGGGAGATGTTATCAATTATGGTGCTGAATTTGAATATAGAATGAATTTAGGATTGTTAAACAAAAAAGATTCTTCCTCTTTCCTTAAAGACTTTACTCTGTATTTCAACGGTGCTGTTATTCGTTCAGTCATGGATTTAAGTGCAATTGCTGGTCAAGCGGAATATCCAAATGCGAGAAGACCGCTTCAAGGACAATCTCCTTATTTGATTAACGCAGGTATTTTCTATGCAGGGCCGAAAGACTTTAACATAAATCTCTCATATAATTTGGTGGGTCAACGAATCTCAATTGCGGGAAGTGTTCAAGAGCCAAGTGTATGGGAAAATGGACGAAATGTTATTGATTTCCAAGTTTCTAAAATTATAAAGAAAAAGTTTGAGTTGAAATTAAATGTAAAAGACATCCTTGCCCAAGATTTAATTTTCTTTCAAGACATAAATAAGAATAAGAAATTTGACAATGGTATCGATAGCCGATGGCAAGAAATAACTTTTGGACAGACAGTATCACTAAGTTTGAAATATAACTTTTAGGTAATTTCTTTCTTGTATATTTTTTAGGGTCAATTTCAGTTGGCCCTTTTTTATGAAAAAACACACCCTGTCAGACTTAACATATACAGAGTAAAATATTAACATATAATTAATTTATGATTCATTTTAACGTTACAACCACTTGTGACCTTTGTAAAGTAAAAAAATAGAAATTTATGAAAAAATTATGTACAACTTTCGCGGCTCTTTTAATGGTGACCGCTTCGTTTGCTCAGGATGCATTCTGGACGACGACTTCTTACAGAGGTGCTTTTCCGGTGACGGACAACACTGCTGCAACGGATTGGACTTCTGGATGGTCAAATTTTGACCCCCAGAATACAGCATATCCGTCAACTCCTACTTTAACAGTTTCTTCTGATGTTACTACAAACACTACTTGGTCCGGAGTAGTTCTAATAGTGAACAAAATTTACGTTAGAAATAACGCAACGTTAACGATTCAGCCTGGAACGATTATTCTAGGTGACAAAGCTACTCAGGGTTCGTTAATTGTTACAAGAGGGGCCAAGTTAAATGCAATTGGAACGCAATCTCAACCAATTGTTTTTACATCAAATCAAGCGATAGGTTCACGTGCGCCAGGCGATTGGGGTGGTGTAGTTATTTTAGGATTGGCTAGAAACAATCAACCAACAGGTGTAGCAAACATTGAAGGAATTGTCCCAACAACTGATACACAGTTTGGTGGAAATTTTGACACTGATAATTCGGGTACCATTAAATACGTTCGAATTGAGTTTGCTGGAATTGCATTAGAGCCAAACAAAGAAATTAATGGATTAACCATGGGGTCTGTTGGTTCTGGAACTACAATAGATTATGTTCAGGTTACATTATCTGGAGATGATTCTTTTGAATGGTTCGGTGGAACAGTAAATTGTAAGCATTTAATTTCTTATAGGGCTGTTGATGATGATTTTGATACAGATTTCGGTTACCGAGGAAAAGTTCAATTTGGTTTAATTATTCGAGATAAAGATTTATCTGATGCGATTGGTGATTCAAACGGTTTCGAGTCTGATAATGACGCAGCTGGTTCTACCGCACAACCAAAAACTCGTCCAATATTTTCAAATGTAACACTTGTTGGTGCAAAAGGAAACGGGACTGTAACGTTACCTACAGGAGAAAAACATGAACGCGCATTTCGTTTAGGAAGAAATACAGCAACGAACGTATTCAATTCAATTGCAACAGGATTTGAAAAAGGTTTGTATTGCGAGGGTTCAGCAGTAGTAAATAATCTAAATGGTGATACCATGGTGTTTGCAAATAATATTCTTACAAATTTTGCAACTCCAACTTGGAATTCAAATAATACAAATACACAAGTAGCTTCTCCAGCAACTACTTCATGGTATCAATCTTGGTGGGGTGCTGACAATAATGATTCAACTAAAACATTATCTCAAGTTAATTGGGTGAATATGTTTACAGCAATGGGATCTGCTCCGGATGCTCGTTTGGCTAGTGGTTCAGTTGCTGCAACGGGTGCTAATTTTACAGATGCAAAGTTTTTTAGCGTTGCGGCTCCTACAGTTGCTGTAACAAGTTACACATATTGCCAAGGAGCATCTGCTACGGCACTTGTAGCTACTGCGATACCTGGAAATACATTAGCATGGTACACTGTGGCATCTGGAGGAACGTCTTCGTCATCTTTAACACCTAGTACAACTACAGCCGGTTCTTTTACATACTATGTTAGCCAAAAGAATTCAGCAGGAGACGAAAGTCCAAGAGTTGCAATTTCTGTTACTGTGAACCAATCTCCAGTAGTTAGTTCTAATACAAACATTATTTGTACTGGAATTCCGATAGTATTAACATCTTCTGTTACAACTGGATTACAATGGCAAAAAGCCACAACATCTACGGGAACGTATACAAATGTTACGGGTGCAACAGCAGCTACCTACACACCAACAGCAGTTGGATTTTATCGTGTTTTGAGCTCAAGTGTCGTTCCTGCATGTAGCACGAGTAATGTAAATCAAGTGAGTACAGGAGTCGCTACTACAACTCCAACAATGAGCTTAACTTCTTCGTCAAGCTTAACCTCTTCTCAATTAACAGTGTGTGTAGGTGGTAGCGTAACATTTACTGCAAATACAGCTGTAACCAATCCGACTTATCAATGGTTCAAATCAACAACAGCGATTGCCGGTGCAACATCTTCAACATACACAGTGAATGCAACGGCAACTACTGCAGCAGGAGCATATAATGTGAAAGTTACAGAAAATGGAAAATGCCCAAGTGCAGCGAGTACAAGTCAATCTGTTGTCGTTAGCGCTTTACCAACTACACCGGTAGTTTCGTTGAACGTGGCAACTGCAAATTATGCCTTATGTGGTGGAACTGTTGCATTGAAATCAAGTGTTGCTCCAAGTACGACCGCTTCTTTGAAATGGTTTAGAAACGATACACTTATATCAGGTGCTACAGCACAAGTGTACACTGCTTCTGTGGCAGGAACTTACAAAGTTCAAGTTACAAATCCTTCAACAATGTGTTCAAGTCTTATAAGTAATGGATATGTTGTCATTGCAGGTTCACCTGCTAGTGCAGCCGTGGTATCAGTTACTTCAACAGACGGACCTGCAATGTGCGGCGCATCAACAGTTTCAACTACATTGTCTTCAAGTGTAGCAGTTGCTACAGGTACGACTCTACAATGGCAGAAAAATGGTGTTAATATCACTGGTGCTACTACGCAAACAAGATCAATTACAAATACACACGCTAATGTTGGTACGTATAGAGTAGTGCGCACTACAGTAGGTTCTTGTCCATCAACAAGTAATGAAATTTCTATTACAGCTGGTACGGCAGCAACAACAACACCAACGGTTTCAACTGTTAGTTCTACTGGAACGGCAAGTACAGTAACAGTACTTAGCAATACAGTACAAACAATATATTTGAAGTCAAGTGTAGCACCAATTACTCAAACTTCGACAGTAGCTCCTGTTATTTTGAAATGGTTCAGAAATGATACACTTATATCCGGTGCGTCTACGCAAACTATTCAAGTTACAACAGCCGGAAGTTACAAGGTACAAGCATTCTACGGAACATCTCAGTGTGCTGGTGTCATGAGTGCAGCTAAAGTAATTACAGGTACTTCACCACTTGGTATAATCATGGGCAATACAGATGTAGTTGACCGTGCAGATGCACAAGA
>DORI01000252.1 GCA_003512365.1 Crocinitomicaceae bacterium
CCCACGACCGTTATTTCTTGGATAATGTTGCAGGTTGGATTCTAGAATTAGACAGAGGAGAGGGTATTCCTTGGAAAGGAAACTATTCTTCTTGGCTCGAACAAAAAGGAAAGCGTTTAGCTGAGGAAGAAAAAACAGAATCTAAAAGACAAAAAATGTTAGCCCGAGAATTAGAGTGGGTGCGAATGAACCCGAAAGCTCGACAAGCCAAAAGCAAAGCGCGTTTACAAAATTACGATAGGATGCTTGCGGAGGATGCTAAAGACAAGGAAGCTAAATTGGAGATTCCAATTCCGAATGGTCCGAGGCTTGGTCAAAATGTTATTGAAGCTGTACATGTCGCAAAAGCATTTGGTGATAAATTATTGTACGATGATTTGAATTTCAAATTACCTCCTGCCGGAATAGTCGGTATTATCGGTCCAAATGGAGCCGGAAAAACCACTATTTTTAAAATGATAATGAACGAGTTAACCGCTGATAAGGGAGAATTTTTGGTGGGTGACACCGTTCAAATTGGTTATGTTGATCAAACTCACAAAGACATTCATCCTGAAAAAACAGTTTTCGACGTGGTTTCGAATGGCTTAGAGTATGTAGAGATTGGAAATCAAAAAATTAACTCAAGAGCCTACTTAAGCAAATTCAATTTCATGGGGGCCGATCAAAATAAAAAGGTCGGCGTGTTGTCGGGTGGTGAACGTAATAGATTACATTTAGCGATGACATTAAAAACAGAAGCCAATGTATTGCTTCTCGATGAGCCTACAAATGATATTGACGTGAATACATTGCGAGCCCTTGAAGAAGGTATAGAAAACTTTGCAGGCTGTGCTGTTGTTATCTCTCACGACAGATGGTTTTTAGATAGAATTTGCACGCATATTTTAGCATTTGAAGGAGATTCACAAGTTTATTGGTTTGAAGGATCGTATTCAGATTACGAAGAAAACAGAAGAAAACGAATGGGTGATGAAGGTCCAAAACGTATCAAATATAGAAAATTGATGTAATGGAGCATTTTGATATTGCTATTGTTGGTGGGGGAATCGTTGGAGCGGCAACTTTTTATAAGTTTCAAAAAAAATATCCCGATTTACGGATTGCTTTGTTTGAAAAGGAATCTAAATTAGCAGGGCATCAAACAGGTCATAATTCGGGAGTAATTCATTCAGGGTTGTATTATAAACCTGGATCTTTGAAAGCAAAGAATTGTTTTGAAGGTCGTCATGAATTAGTCGCATTTGCCAAAGAACATGCTATTGCCCATGATATTTGTGGAAAAGTAATCGTGGCAACAGAAGAATCTGAACTTGGTAGGATGGAGAATATCTACAAAAATGGCGTAGATAATGGAATAGAAGGTATTAAGAAATTAACACCTAGTGAAGTGAAAGAAATTGAGCCTTTTGTTGAATCTGTAGGAGGAATATTTGTTCCAGTAACGGGAATTATTGATTTTGTAGACGCCACGAACAAAATGGTAGAATTAGCACTCCAGATAAACCCCAAAAGTCGTCTTTATTTAGCTCATGAGGTTGATCATGTTAATCACAAAGAATTATCAGAAATTGTAACGAATAAAGGAACTTATTCCGCTAACTATTTGGTCTATTGCGGCGGATTACATGCTGATCGTTTAGCGAAAAAAGATGGGATAAAATTGAAAGAGAAAGTTGTGCCATTCAGAGGTGATTATTACGAATTGAGGGATGCGGCAAAGCACAAGGTTAAGAACTTAATTTATCCGGTTCCTGATCCTGCTTTTCCTTTTTTAGGAGTACATTTTACAAGAATGACGGATGGAAGTGTTGAATGCGGACCAAATGCAGTTTTTTCCTTCAAAAGAGAAGGCTACAGCAAAACCGCCTTTTCATTGCGAGACACTTGGGATGCGCTTACGTATAGTGGAACTTGGAAATTATTTTTTGGTAATGTTAAATATGGTATTGATGAATACAGAAGAGCCTTTTCGAAAAGGATGTTTCTAAGGTCTTTACAAAAAATGATTCCCTCTTTGACCATGGAAGATATTGTTCCGGGCAGAGCAGGGGTTCGCGCTCAACTACTCTCTCAAAATGGCGATACACGTGATGATTTTAGAATTGAATTACATGGAAAATCTGTTCATGTTCTCAATGCGCCTTCTCCTGCAGCAACTGCATCATTATCCATTGCAAATCACATAGTTAATACTGCTGAAGAGCATTTTAATTTTAAGAAATGAGCACAATGTTTTGCGAGCAGACCAACGCACCTACTTTTTAATTAAATCGATTCTTTGAAATTTAAGTTATTCACTTTCAATTATATCATTGGGTAGACATAATAATCGGAAAGTTATGGATATCGATTATTTATTTTTCTATTCGTTGAAAATCCATTGTTTTTCTTCATTTGGTATTCAGAAAATGATTCAAATGAAATTTCAATTGGAACCCTACATAGATTAAATCGCTGAAATTTAAATACTAAAATGTCGAGCAATACTCAATTTCATGTGAAATTGTAATTTCCGGATGTAGTGAGAGTGAAACAGAACAATATTTTTCCTTTGACAATAGAATAGCCCTTTCTAATTTTTCTTCTGGCACATCAGAACTTACTTTAAATTTTAAATGAATACCTGTAAAAGGGGAGGGTTGACCTACCTTACGCTCCGTTAGCAATTCAATCGAGAAGTGCTGAGGATTTATTTTTTGTTTGTTTAAAATGAGAATGACATCTATTGACATACATCCTGCTAGCGAACCTGCCAATAATTGCATGGGGGTTAAACTTTTGTTTTTTCCACCGATGTCTTCGCTTGCATCAATTAATACTTTAGCTCCTTTTTCGTTTTCAAGTTCAAAAACGAAAGGTTCTTCTATGCGTTTGAAATTTAATTTCATTCTATTTTAACTATTTAATTAACTGATAAAAGATTGTTGTCAAATTTTAATAAATTTTAAAATGAACGATTTATTAGACTGAATATCTATTAAATTCAGAAAATACACCCCTTTTGTAAGTGCGTCT